>JBHIEA010000294.1:0-2399 GCA_046760365.1 bacterium | reverse complement strand
AGAATCCTAGTCCCTGAGCTACTCGGTCAATCTGTTCCTGAATCAGTTTTTGTACTTTGTTTTTCTTTTTAAATAGCATTGTTTCACTCCTCTCTCACAGAATCTGCAGTTAATTATTAACTATATCTCGGAGTTTACTGTAGTTTTCCCCAAATTCCACCAGTTATTGCTAAAAAATTGAAGCACCACTATCGTCAAGCGGAATTGAGTTAATTTGACGCTTTATTCTGTATGAATTTCCTCAGATGTCAACTTTCGCTGGAATTAAAGCGGCCTGATATTTCTTTTTCTCCACCTGCCTTTGACAAAGCATCCGACAATGATAAGATAACTATTAGCCCTGTAAATCAAAGAAAATAGAGCTTGAGAAAAAGGGTAAAAAAAATAGATAACAGGAAAAAGACGAATATAACAAGGAGAAAAAAATGGCGGAGTTTACCTTTGATCTAGCTAAATTCATTCCCTATCGGGATAAGAAAGTCTGTGAAAGGGTGAGAGCAATTAAGAGACGCAATATCTGTAAACATCCTAACCCCCAGTTTAAAATCAGGGTAATTGAGGATGCTAATGAGTTTTACTTTGAGTTTGCCTTGGATATAGTCACCAGAATAAGACAGGCGCTTGAGGAAGGAAAAAAACTGGTCTTAATTCTTCCGGCAGGCCCAATTCCTCAATACAGGATAGCTGCCCGTCTTATTAATGAATTAGGAGTTTCCAGCAGACACGTTCATACCTTCAACATGGATGAGTATGCCAACGAGGACGGAGAAACTGCTCCCGAGGGCTGGCCTGGTTCCTTTAAAAAGTCAATGCAGGAAAACTTCTTCTCTCTCATAAATGAGGATTTAAGACCTCCCCCGGAGCAAGTCCATTTTCCTTCCCACAAAAATATAAATCATTATGGTAAAATGATAGAAGATGCTGGCCAGGTAGATGTATGCTACGGAGGCATCGGTTGGTGCGGACACATTGCGTTCTGGGAAGCTCATCTGGGAGCCGAATTTGGAAACAATATTGAAGCATATAAAAAGGCGAATCCTCGGATAGTAGAACTTCATCCCATGACCATTATGCAAAATGCCCTTCACTCATTTAGTGGAGACTGGTCTTCTGTTCCTCCCAAGGCGGCCACCATAGGGCCTCGCCAAATTCTGGAGGCAAAAGAGAGAAGTTTTTGGCTCGATGGTTATCTAGGGGGTGGAATAAGCTGGCAGAGATTCATAGCTAGGCTTGTCGCCTATGGCCCGGTGAATACTCTGGTTCCCGGATCTATCCTTCAAACTGTCCCTACTACCTATACACTTCTGGGAGGAGTTGCCGATAATTGTAAGGTGGAGATAAGGTGAAGAGCTGAAAATGTGTTTTTTCGGCAATTGGAGTTTGACAAAAAGTTTTTCAAGTAATATAGTTTGCTCATTAAGAGCTGAACATTCACGGCAAATAGAAGAAAAAATATTACCAGACCAGAATTTAAGGGGTCCTTCCCACTAAAGAAGGCCGAGACAACTATCCTCTGAGAGAAAACAAAAGAGCATCTTTGAATTTAGCTACTCTGAGCAAGCTCTGTAATTAAAAAATGCAAGACAAAGAGGAGGAACGAGAATGGAAGAGAGAAGTTTTCCCAGAAATTATCCAGTGAAAGGGAAAAAATTCCTGGAGATTTGCCAAGAGTTCCTGAAAAAAATAGAGGAAGGACAGGCTGAGAATTTTAAGAAAGCAGGTCAGCTTATCGGAGATGGAATTATGGAGGGTGGTATCGTGCATGTAGTTGGCACGGGCGGTCATACCTGCATTGCAGCCTATGATATGTTCTATAGAGCTGGCGCATTGGTACCCATAAATTACATTATTCCCATAGGTGCTTTGTATGGAGCTGCGGGAGCGACACACGGAATGAGAATTGAAAGAACACCAGAGTACATGAAACAGGTAATAGATTATTATCGGGTGACAAATGGTGATGTGGCTATAGTATTCAACAACATCGGTGTCAATGCTGCTGTAATTGATGCGGCACTGGCCTGTAAAGAGAAAGGGGCTACTGTGATAGGTGTTGCGGGATCGGTCTGGCAGGAGGAGATACCGGAAGATCACTACACCAGACATCCCAGCAGGAAGAATCTCATAGATATTGTAGATCTATTTATTGATGATTATAATCCGGTAGGTGATTCGGTGATAGAGCTTGAAGGATTTGATAGACCCATTGCTCCCATCTCCACTATAACCGATGGGTATATAGTAAGGCGGATAGAGATTGAGTCTATAGAATATATGCTTGGCAAAGGATTTAAACCACCGGTGTGGGTAAGCGCTAATGTTCCAGGAGGGGATGAGGCTAATAAGAAATACCAGGATGAGTATTTCTATAAGATCAAGCTATTGTAAAAAATCTTACT
>JBHIEA010000293.1:0-2401 GCA_046760365.1 bacterium | reverse complement strand
AGTTTAGCTCTTGACTCATCTTCAGTAGATCCTGCCTCTGTCTATCCTTAAGTAGATCTTTTACCTCCCCGGGTAGCAGATCCAAAGACTTTTGGAAACTATGATCCTCAAAAAAATAGCCAAGAGGAACAGAAAAGGCCTTCCCTATTTTTTCCAGCATCTTAAGAGAAGGATATTGCTGCCCTCTTTCTATCTTTCCAATGTAGGTATAATCAATCTTACCAGCTACCCGCTTAGCAAATTCCTTTTGAGTCAAACCCAATCTTTTTCTTATCTTTTTCAGTCTTTCCCCAAGCTTCATTTATCATCTCCCATTTTTTGAAATAGTAATCCTACGAAAATTTCTTTCCTTGTCAATTTTCGCCCTCTACACGGGGTATAATACATATTCTTCACCATCTTTCTCAAAAATGAATATCGCTTCTGGTATAGTTATCGTTCACCCAGACTTCCGAATCACCAGCCTAGGCTGCAGAAGAAGGCGCTGAAACTCTTCTTCATTGGATAATTTTCCTTCGATGATGTCTATGAGAATCTCTACCCCTTTTTTCCCCAAATCATCTTTAGGTTGACACACCGTGGTTAAGGGAACATCTAGATACCTGGCAAAGTCAATATCATCATATCCGACTAGGGACACATCCTCAGGGATTCTCAAGTTTTTGTCCCGGACCGCTTTCCCGGCTCCCATAGCTACATAGTCACAATATGAAAGCACTCCCAGTGGAGGCCTTTCCTTCGCCAAAATTCGTCTCATAGCATTATAACCATCCTCCATATTTACGTTTCCCCAGTCAACTAAAGAGTCATTAAATACTATTTTGTTTTCCTCTAACGCCTTTTGATATCCTCTAAAGCGTGCTTTCGCTGTTGAATTTTGGTAGGACCCATTAATAAACGCAATTTTCTGATGACCTCGGTCAATAAGACGTTGGGTCGCAATGAACCCGCCGGTCATATTATCAGTGATTACATAGTTGGTAGCAATTTCCTCAAAGTGTCTGTCAAGTAAAATAAATGGAATACGCAGTTGTTTTAACTTTAAAATGTAGTCAGGCTTCTTCAGTGTTGGAGTTATTAGTAAGCCTGCAACTCTCAGTGACAACAGGAGGTCTATTGCTTCCTGCTCGAAACCAGAGTTTTCCTCAGTATTATACAGGACTATAGAGTAACCAGCTTCTCTTGCCCCATCTTGAATTCCTTTAACTACACAAGCAAAGAATGGATTGGAACAGTCCGGCATTACTACTCCAATAGTTTTTGTCTCACTCAGTCTCAGGCTTCTAGCGAGAATATTCGGAAAATAACCCACGTCTTCCGCTATCTTCAAAATCGTATCTCGGGTCTCCTGACTAACACCCGGCTTATGGTTTATTACCTTTGATACTGTATTAACCGATACTTTGGCCATCTGTGCAATGTCTTTGAGAGTCATTCGTCCTGATGCCCTGGTTTGGTTAACGTTCACTTTATTTTACAATAAATTTGGTTTCTGTCAACCCTTGGCGCTGAATCATCTATAAGAGACCTCTACCCATCTTTAGGTTGAGGTAGCAAGTTTTCCGCCAACTCCGGAATTTGAGCATGCAGATTTTCTGTAAGTAGCTTAATTGGCGACTTTATAAGTTTTCTCTTTACAGTGACTATTTTTTATTGCTTCGCCTTGTTCTTCTTTTTGTACAAATTTGTCTCCTTCCTAGCAATTACCTCAGCTAGAATTTATTTGCTGTCGGTCCACAAAATAGGAGACGTGGTGGACATTTTTGTCCCCCTTGCTCAAAAAAGCACTGACATTTTTGGCCATAGTAAGTATGGTCTTCCCCTCTTTAGTCTTTTTTTATCCTCTATTCTTGCATCTTTATCTTTTTTGTGGGCTGCTAGCAGGGCATGGGAGGAAGATTATTTAGCCTCCCTGTCGCTTGACAGTAATAATTATTTATCTTATAATCCTGGGCGATGAAGATAAATATACCTCAGCTACTAATTTCCTAAGAGCTCTGTATTCTAGCGGTCCTCAAGAGTTGACACCTGACTATATTTAAGTAGTATAGGAATACTTCAAGTTAACAAAATAAAGAGAGATCTCAATTAGACAAGCAGGACTGTGTCAACTCCACCATACAGTACTCATGGCTGAAGGCCTATCGCTCGCAGTTCCAAATCTTCAGACTTTGGTCAACGGAGTCTTCATCACTCTCTTCCATAGTCGACCCACAGCTAAGAACCTAAGTCTCTTGACTAATGTAATCCCGATTTTAATGGTCACGACATTTCCGGTGATTTAATTTAGATAAAGTCGCGTCCAGCAATGGGTTAGGTGAAATTGCGGCCTATGCTAGAGGTACAGGAATTTCAATAATTTCTCTGAATTGTTATCAAGTAAACCTCGACAGACCAGATA
>JBHIEA010000292.1:0-2411 GCA_046760365.1 bacterium | reverse complement strand
CTCCAATTCTCCTTTTAAGGGAGAGAAAGTTCTTAGTTAGATCTTCCTCAAAAAGATAGATCCTACCGCGGGTTGGCCTTAAGATACCTAAAAGCATCAAAATAGTGGTAGTTTTTCCTGCTCCATTAGGGCCTAAGAACCCGTAAATCTCACCTTCCTTTACGTCAAGGTTGAGGTTATCAACTGCCTTAAATCCGTCATATTCTTTGGTCAAGTTCTCCGTTCTAATCATTCCCTCCTCCCTAAAAATGAAAGTGAAAATCTTCTAGGGTATAATTTATAACACAACCACTATTTTTGTCAAAATATGGTGTTGAAGTCATCTAAAATAGTGACAAATGTCCCCATGCCTCAAGAAAAGCTTGTCAGTTGTAGCTTTTCAGCTACAGTGCAAATAAGTAAAACTGTTGAGGAGATAGGCATGAACGCAAGAAACCAATACGTCAAGGCGCTACAGCAGAGATACTTTACGACAACAGAAATGAAAAGTCCTCTATTCTAGACAAATACTTTAGAAACATTCATCGCATTGAGGCTGTACCGTGTACATGTATATAGTATATGGGTCTCAAAAAAAATGTCAACTCCCCCTTTTCAAACGGGTGAAAAAAGAGCACGAGCCATGGCATCCAAATTTGGCCTAGCGGCCCGTATCGGCGGCGTGCATATGCTTGGCCGATCTTAAGAAGTAGACCAGACTAGTGATGATGGCGTGGATCAGCATGGCAAATAATGAATACATAGGCTGGCCTATGAGTATTCCCACCAGTATATAAACGGTATAAATATTTCTTCTTCCGTCAAACCTTCTGAATGCTCGGTCGAAGGGGCCATAATCTGCCAGGGGAACCCTCATAACAGCTCTAAATTGCATGCTGCAGTGGCGATTGAAGGTATCAAAGATGATCATTGCCAGACAGAGCTGCAAAGGTACGAAGGATCGACTGATGGTAAAAATGGCCCAGGAGAAGGCTGCATACCAGGACTGCTCATAAAGAGTATCGAGTGAATGTTCAAGGTTCCCGATGTGGGTAAATAGACCCGTTGCCCGTGCTTGTTTTCCATCCAGGCCATCCATTATATTCACTACAAAAGTGAGGCCGGAAGCAAGGAGAAGATATCCTTTAAAGAAGAGAAAAGTTATGGAAAAAGCAAGGAGGCTGGTCAATATGGTCAGTTGATTAGGTGTTAAGGGAAGCTCTGAAAGATAGTAGGTAATCCTGTTCTCAATAGGACGGTGGACATACCAGGCCATCACATCAAGGGTTCTTTTTTGAGTTCCCCGGATAAGTCTTTTCTTTACCTCCTTTAAATCCTGGGAAGAGTTTATTCTCCGCCAGAAAGGCTTAACCTTCTGACGGAGTTCTGAATCGTAGGAGCTGGCCTCAGATAAATCGAGGCAGCTCACATCTTGCTGAGGCAGCACCCGATTAAGGCAGACTACCCAATCAGTGAAATTTACAGCTCGATCCTCTAACAGAGAGAGAATTTTGCGGTTACATAGAGCTACTCCAGCATAGATTTTGTTCCAACTTCTTAAATTCTTCCCGATCCTCTGGATTTTTCCATCCTTGGAGAGGATTCTGGGAGACCTCCTGCCGTTATTTTCATTCAACTGACTATCGCAGCAAAGAGCAACTTTCTTGTGGTCTAAGAGTATTCTGAGAAGGTTGATCTCGAAGACACAGTCGCCATCGATGACGAGGAAGAGATCGGATTTGCTATCTTGAGAAAAAAAAGAAAGAGCCTGAGACCACCCTTCTCTCCTTACAAAATCTAGTCTCATCCCCAATTTTTTCCCATTTTTTAGCTCTTTTTCTATCTCAGGGGTATGGCTCTCTCCCAGAACAGTCACCTCCCTGATCCCTGTTGTCCTGAGAAGGCAAAGATCTCTTTTTAACAGAGAACCACCGCACAGCTTAAGGAGAATTTTGGGATGGGTATCTTTAGACTCTAATCTCTTTCCTGGGGCTATGATTATCGCCTTCATTCCCTTTCCTGAGAAGCTTTCTCGCCTTTGCTACATCTTTGGGCGTATCTACATCCAGCCAAAGCGCACCACTAATATCAAAGAAATCTAAAGTGAATCTTTCGGCAAATTTCTCCTTGGCGTCATCCCATTCCTCTTTTCCCTGCCGGATTGTCTCTTTCAAAATGGGGAATATCTTCCTTGAACACAAAAACAATCCGCAGTCCAGACCATTGAACTGGACTAAACCTTTGCCTATCTTTTGAATCTTACCATCCCCAACAAGCACCTTAGTAGCGTCTCCAGGATCAGCAAACCTTGGCTGAGAATCGATTACACAGACCAGATCCCCTGAATGGGATAAGAGATTAAAAAAAAGATTTGGGCCATAAATATGATCGACCATGCTTAAAAGAAAACGATCTCCCACATAATCTTGAGT
>JBHIEA010000291.1:0-2420 GCA_046760365.1 bacterium | reverse complement strand
TCGGCCTCTTTTTCCAAAATTTGCTGTTTCTTTTCCCAAAGGGTTTTTCCTTCTAAAATAGCATCGGCTACTTTGGAGGCAATCAGTCTAATGCTTTTTATGGCATCATCATTGGCCGGGATGGGATAATCTGCAAAACTAGGATCACCGTTAGAGTCCACAATAGCTACAATCGGAATGGCCAATCTCCTTGCCTCCTTGACAGCTATTTCTTCCACCCTAAGATCAGTCACGAAAATAGCTTGAGGAACCTTGGTCATGTTCCTGACACCGGCCAGGTTTCGTCTAAGCTTTTCTGTCTCCCGACGAAAACTCATCTCCTCTTTCTTGGAGAGAACTTCCCATCCACCCTCTGCTTCCTGTTTTTCTAAATCACGGAGTCTATCTATTCTTCTCTTTACGGTGGCAAAGTTAGTTAAAAATCCTCCTAACCAACGGTTGTTAATGTAACAAGCTCCGCATCTTTTTGCCTCTTCTTCAATACACTTTTTCGCTTGCTGTTTAGTCCCCACGAATAACACAGTTCCTCCTTCCGCTGCTAGATCTCTGACAAACTCACAAGCCTTTTCTATTTTTTTTACTGTTATGCTGAGATCAAGGATATGTATTTGATTTCTTTCCTGATAAATGTAGAGTTTCATCTTAGGATTCCAAGCGCTCCTTCGATGACCAAAATGCGCTCCAGCCTCTAATAGCTCCTTCATGGTAACTATGGACATCTGTTTCTACCTCCCAATGGTTAGAAAATTCCTTGTTCTACTCGAATCAACAAGGATTTTCCCCTCACTATGGTTAAATTGTCTATTTTACGGAGGGCTCTCTGAATATCATCCTCTTTCGCCTGATGGGTGAGCATTATTACCGGCACAACCCCCGGTGGTTTCTTATTCACTCCTTTTTGCAAAACCGACTTAATACTTATATTATGATCACCTAAAATTCCAGAAATTTTTGCCAAAACTCCCGCCTCATCCAAGGCATTAAATCTTAAATAATACTTGGTGTGTATCTCGTCCATTTTTTTCAAAGTCAGATCTCTCTTGGGTCGAGGATAGATCAACCTCCTTCCTCGCGCTATACTAACTAAATCTTCTATAATTGCTGTAGCAGTAGGGTATTTACCGGCTCCTGGTGCCTGCATCCCTATCTCTACTCCTACTTCGTCCCGGAGCTCAACTCCGTTCTCTATCCCCTCCAGACGAGCTAGACCTCGTCCCCACGGCAGAAGAGCAGGATGGACACGAGCCTCCAGCTCATTATCTCTCCTCTTGGCCACAGCCACAAGTTTAATTCTATATCCCAATTCTTTCGCAAAGAGAATATCTTGGTGGGAGATCCTTCTAATCCCTTCTATAAAAAGAGAATCTAGAGGAGGAAAATAACCGAGGGCTAAACCAAGTAAAACAATTAATTTATGAGCAGTATCATAACCATCAATATCATCTGAAGGATTCTGCTCAGCATAGCCAATTTCCTGAGCTTTCTTGAGAATGGGGGAAAAATCTTCACCTTTTTTTTCCATCTCTGTCAAAATATAGTTGCTAGTCCCGTTAAAAATACCAATCAATTTCTCAAACTGGAAGGGTGAGGAAGTTAAACTTTCTATGAGACGATAAGTAGCAATGTTAGACGCTCTCACTCCTAGATAACAGCCGTTCTCAAGAGCTTTTTGAAAAACCTCACTCCCAGCCCGGGCTAGGAGAGCTTTGTTAGCAGTAACTACATTCTTACCCCTTTTAAGAGCTTCTAAAATTATTCTTTTAGCTGGGTCTATTCCCCCCATTACCTCGACCACCGTATCAATCTTGGGATTAGCTAAGATCTCCCTAGGATCTGTAGTCAATTGATGGGAAGGAACCGGAACTGACCTTTTTTTATCCAGGTGCTTGACCACAATCTTTTCCAGAACAAAGCTATGGTGGTCTTTCACCTTTTTTCTTGACAAAAGCTCAACTATTCCGCCTCCTACCGTGCCTAGTCCAAATAAACCCAGGTGAACTCTCTTATATTTCATCACTAAATCCTTTTCGCCCGAGATAGTATCATAGCTATCTTTGCCTGTCAAATTAACCTTTTCTCTTCCTCTCCAAAGCCACTACCCTTTTTTCTAACTTTCGAATATCATCCTTGGTGGCTACATTCATTTGAGAAAGCATAATTTCCACTTTCTCCCTTATTTTTCCTTCTATCTCTTTTTTCTTTTGCTCGCCTTTTTCAATTATCTCTGTCAAAAGCTTCTTACTTTCCTTGTCAGTGATCTCTCCCCTTTTAGTCAGTTCTTCTAAAAGCTGCCCAATCTTTTCCTGGGTAAGGACCAGAACTCCCAGACCTGATAACAAAAACTTACCTAGCAGGCTTTCCATTACCTCACCTCCTAGTGTATAATAGATTTGGGTACCCTACTAAATCTTTATCAAACA
>JBHIEA010000290.1:0-2428 GCA_046760365.1 bacterium | reverse complement strand
AGGCACTTTTACGAACCTCTTGGATTATTTTGTTTACCTCCTCCTCGGTTATCCCCTCATCTCTTGCCTTCTCCCAGATTGGGAAGGCCCACTCTGCAAAAGACCCAGTAAACTCTTTAATGAGAATGGTATCTCCGACTTCAACCGAAATCACCTTCTTCCCCCTGAGTTTCTCCTCCAAGTATCGGACTGTTTCCTCTCCAGTCATAGTTTTAACGTCCTGCTTCATTTAAGATCACCTCCTTTAAAGTCCTTGGAAAATTATAGTACATTTTGTTGGACATGTCAAGAACATTTTTCAAAAAAGCCCAGAAAAAGAACGTCGAGACGCCTATATCTCTGCTTTTAAGTTCATAGGCCGGGCGGCTCACCCTGCGTACTTTTCCACCTTCAGTTCGTAATGTCAAGTGCCAAACCCAACACCAATACAGAACTTCTGATTTCTCGCTCCATGCCAATATCCTCTCGATCATTGCTTCTGACATTTTGCTTCTGACATCTGACTTCGTGCTCCTCTGCCCATTCTGAGGGTGACCCCAAGCGGACACATGAGTTCAGGACTCAGTCCGAAGGAATCCTGAGTCTTTCGGACCATCCACTGACAGTCTGTAAAAATAGATCGCGCTGGACGCCTGTCTGCCATCGCTGTCTTTCCCATCCCAGCTCACGGTGTAATACCCCAGCTCTTTAGGCTCGTCCATCAACGTTCGCACCTTCTGCCCGAGCAAGTTGTAAATCTTGAGGGTGAGGTGGTAAGAATCAGAAAAATCAGAAAAAGTATTGACATAGCCTCAAAAAATTCCTATTTTAGCAGATAAACCTTTGCGAAGTCTATTTTTTACAAAACCATACGGCTCCTCGGCAAGGAGGAAGCCCGAAAATTCCTGGACGCTTTTCAGCTCCTTCCTATCACTGTCATTCACCCCACTGATGACTCATTCTCTTTTTCTATCCATTCTTTTCTCGTAAGCCCCGCCTGCCTCAGAATCCGGGATAATAGATCGACACTGATCTCTTTTCGGTGTGGATTTGGAACAGTTAACACCAGATTCCTCTTTACCATGTAAGGATGTTTTCCTCCCTGGTAAGGACCTTCAAATCCAAGTTCACGAAGTCGCTTGACAAGATCCTCCCAGGAGACCGGAGAAAGTTTAGCCATGCACCTCTAACTCCTTCAGTTCCTCTATACCGTGTGCTCCTATCGTAGGAATGGGCAGTCCCCTCTTTAACCTAACGACAATCCAACCGTCAATAACATCGGCTAAGTTCTTGCGACATTCTTCTAAGGTCTTGCCAGTCGCCCAAACCCCTTGTAAATCCGCCACTTCTCCATAGTATGGCTCCTCGTCCTCAATGATTTCATACCTGGCCTTGGCTAGAGCAGCTTGAATATACTCCATAAGCATACTTATCTCCCCCCTTTAGCCTTACATCTATTTAATTTGCCCCTATGACGCCTATCTGAGACCATCTTCGTGAAGAAATCAATTCTATGGGCCTTTCCCCGGCTTTCTTAGCAGCTTACACCACGGGTTTTCCGAGAAAGCCGTGTTTTTCTCTAAAAACATAAAGAATTGGTTACACAAAGTCAAGTGTTTTTTAAGGTCGAGAAAAACAAAAGCCTTCTTGAAAAATCTCAAGAGGGCTTTTGTGTGTTTGTCTCAAACTGGCCAAAACTACTTCAGCAGCACCATGCGCTTGTTGGCGGTGAAATCAGCAGCCGTGAGACGGTAGAAATAGATTCCGCTGGCTACCTCGCGCCCGGAGCTGTCCTTCCCATCCCAGGTGACAGTGTAATACCCAGCCCCCTAAGCTCATCCACCAACGTCCGCACTTCTTGCCCCAGAAGATTGTATATTTTGAGCGTAGTGCGTAGAGCGTGGAGCGCAGAGCCCACTCCTTTCCCTCCGCTCTTTGCTCTATGCTCTCTGCTGGGGATGGCGAAGTGGATGGTGGTGTTCAGATTGAACGGATTAGGGTAGTTCTGTTCCAAGGCAAACTCCGTTGGCAGCATATCAATGGAGGCATTGAAGAAGTCTATTATCTTAGATGAAATTAAGGTGGGCAGGTTCCAATTTCCAATATCGCATTCACAATACCTATCACATCCTGAACATTGACTACTCCATCGGCGTCGCAGTCAGCAATCCAACACTTAGGTGCCACTGTCGTCTGGCAACAATCACCCAAAATGAAATTCACTGCAAGGACTGCATCAATGATCTTTACCACGCCATCCCCATTCACATCCCCCCTCTCACCTTCAATGGGGCACTCTATTAATGAAATCTGCTTCTCCGGAGCATGGATCTCCCAGTGGCCCAGCCCCATTACCATCCACCCATGCCGAGTGACCAGAGGTATATGGGAATATACTGTTCATCCCTAATCTCGAAATCGGCATGCTGGTTCGTAGGAAAGGTGAATG
>JBHIEA010000289.1:0-2445 GCA_046760365.1 bacterium | reverse complement strand
GAATGCTTGATGGCTTTTTCTGCCGCTTGATAGAGTTTTTTCCTCCTCAACCTCTCTCCTTATGAGCTCTGTTCTCCCTGGAAACGGGATAGGACATCGGAATTGACCTTGAGGAAGAGGTCGTATTTGATCTTCACTCCCATCTCGTTGCGCAGTTTGTAAATATAGGAGTGGAGAAATTTATTCATCTTCGCCTCAAGAAGGGTTTGCCTCTCCTCCTTCTTGTTTTTTTCGAAGTCCTGGCGGCTGATCTCCTTCCTGTCTTTGACTCTCAAAAGAGCGTAACCGTTTTGAAATGGTATCGGTTCACTGACCTCTCCTAGTGGAAGTGAGAATGCAAGGCGGTCCATCTCCTCGTTTTCGCCGACCACACTCAGGTATTGTCCTCTCTTGTGTTCTTCTGCTGTTTTGTATTCCAGATCGTATTTTTCAGCCAGAGTCTCCAGGCTCTTCTCTTTTTCCAGTTCCGATCTCACCCTCCTGATTTTTTCCAGGGCCTTTTCCTTTTTCTTAATTCCGATGAGTTCTTTTTTGACTTCCTCTTGGACTTCGTCGAAGGTGGCCTGATGAGCGGGCGAGATCTTCTTGAGCTGGACGATTCCCAATCCTTTGTATGTGTAAACAGGAGAAGAAATCTCCTTTTCATCCAGGCTGAAAAGGGTACGGCTGATGGCGCCTTGGTGGGCATTCCCCTGGGTATCTGGCGCCCGGCACTGCCTGCCATGAGCTGAAGAAAAACCTTGCAGTCGAAGGCGTGAATAGTTTCTACCAGCTCATTCCATCGGCCGATGTCGGCTCTGCTGTGAAGGTTTGGATTCTGGACATGGAGCACTGAACCGCCGGTATAAGCCATGGCCGGTGAGGTGACGATAAGCCCAACGCCACCGCGGGCCCGACGGGCGAAATACGAAATGTACTGCTCGGTTAAAGACCCGTGGTCGACGAATCCGCAGCACATCGGTGCCATGGAGAAGCGGTTCTTAATTTCAACACTGCCAATTTTAATCGGCTTCCACATCTCCACAAATTTGTCGTTGCTCATTTTCAACTCCCCTCTTTGTTATTTGTTATATTGACTGGCACATACCTCCAGAACAATACCGTCTCTAGATAGACATTATACCCCCCATTTATTAAGATTGGCTATGAGAGCAGTACCAATGGTAAAACACGAGCGAGGCAATTATGCATCATGATTTCTTTCCTGTCAATTCAGTGTACTCGTCCAGTACATTAGTGACACATAACCCCCTTTTGCGATTTTCGTTGCCACTGCTGTATGAATTTCTGGGGAGTCAGGTAGCCCAAAGCCTGATGTGGTCTAACTGTATTATAGACGCGCTCCCATTGTAAAAGATCAGCCCTCAATTCAGCAATTTCAAAAGAACTATCTGTCACTTCATAAAACTCCTCCGTATGTGTTCTGTGGGCTCTCTCCACGTGGGCATTAAGCTTTGGTGAGCGTGGTGGCAGCACAAACAGCCTTATCCCTCGCCTCTGGCACTCTTCCTCAAAGAGAGCTTCAAACTCTGAGCCACCATCCACCTGGATGGCTCCTACCTTGAAGGGCAGTCTCCTTTGCAGCACATCTAAGAATAAGGCTGCTGTCTGAGCCGTAGCTCGATTATAGACTTCTATAATGTCCCAACGGGAAACGACGTCCCTGGCGGTGAAATGCTTAAATGCCACCCCGGGCAAAGGGCGCACATCCAGGGTATCTATCTGGACTATATCACCCGGTTCTCTGGCCACATACTCCCTGGGCTTCCTCACCGCGTAAGGACGTTGTCTCTGCCTCTTCCTGGCAGAGATATGATTAGGCAGTGGTTCTTTGAGCACACCTCGCTGTTTGAGATAGCGCACGATTCTGCCTACCATCGAGGCGGAGACCTTGTAGCCATCCTCATCGAGCAGGACTACCAGCTTGTCCTTACCCCAACGGGGGTACTCCTCTCTCAGCTTGAGCACTGCCTCGGCTATCTCTGTACTCCAAGTGGGCTGTCGCAGACGCCGGGGGCGGCGGGAGCGGTCCTCAAGGCTGCCTAGATGTTTTGGGTCATAGCGACGTTTCCAGCGATAGAAGGTCTGAGGGCTGATGCCGAAATAGCGGCAGGTGAGGCGAGCATTACGACCGTGGGAATAATAGTAATCAAACCACTTCAGTCTCTTGGTAGCTTCTCTGGATAGCTCTTTTATCCTTGCTAGTCGAGAAGCCCCGGAAACTACTCCACTTTTTATCTTCATAACACTATTATAAGTGTCACTAATCTATCTGAACTAGCTCAGATTTTACCCTGTTTTTAAAAATCTGTAGCCTTATTATAGGCCATCCCTATTATTCCCGATAATAGATAACCATGTCAACTATCTGTGGCATCTTTTCAAAAACGGAAAAATCTATTATACTAGCTGAAACTTAATGCTCATGTATGGAAAGAAGAAATG
>JBHIEA010000288.1:0-2449 GCA_046760365.1 bacterium | reverse complement strand
AAATTCGATTCGTTAAAAGTTTTCTTCAAAATTTTTAATTTTGTGAAGCCCTAATCATTTAACAAATAGCCTAATTAACAAGGCCGCTTTTTGGTTTTGTTCTGGAGAATCTATGTGCATAAATGAATCTAATAGAGCTTCCTAATAAAATACATACGATATTCACGGCTATCCCATCTGTCGCGGAAGAATAGCATAACCTTCACTAGGGAAATCCTTCTCCTTGAAATCTCCTTGAGCGTTAGTATTTACATATGCTTCGATTGATTGGCAAAGAGCATCCATTCCAGGCGGTGATTTTTCTGGGCATTGTAGCAGACAGCTCTGGATCAACCAAAGCTACTTTGGGAAACGTAAATGGTGATCTGAGGACTTCCTTACTCTTTTCCTTTTTATCACTGATCAACACCGCTTGCGTGAGTTCGCTCCCAGTTCCAGCCGTTGTCGAGATAGCAATAAAATGAATTGAGATCCCTTTTCTCTCGCAGAGTAATTAAGAATATTTCCTGGATGTGTAGCCGCGACAGCAATCCCTTTTGCAGCGTCCATAGTACTACCCCCTCCAAATCCCACCATAACATCAACGCTTAATTCCCTTGCCATCTTGGCGCCTCTTTCTACTGTCTTCGAGGAAGGATCCGATTCTACTTGACAAAATTAATACAGTCACAATGTTGATCTTGGAGATGGGACACTACCCGATTAAGGCTATCAACATAAGGTAAGGGAGGGTTAAGGCTACTAACTATATGAAAGGACATAAAACTTGCGCATAACTTACTCCAAGATACTCACAAACACAGGATTTTATAAATTTCAATATGCAAATAGCTAAGTCATTTCATATAGCATCACTCTCTTACCAAATTTCTTGACTTCTGTTCCTATATTTCTTAAAGAACCTTCACCGTAAACTACCTTCGTAGGACAATAGTACTGGAATTCTCTCATCTTTGCCTCCTGAGAGGGTGATGAAAAACCTCTGATTTTTATGATATTGTACGTACATCTTAACATGAGCCGCGTGATTAGAAAAATCACAGCCTACACCTTTGGAGTCTACATCGATAAACTCCTTGGTCTTCCATTCCTTAATATTAAGGATCTAATTTTTACCTAGCACACCACCTTATAGCAGTCTTTTGGCCTCTAATTAAGAAAGCTAAAGAGAAATTGGAACCATGTCCATCTCCGTCCGAGGTTTTCATAATCTGTTAGGATGTCCTGGATAAGTAACCCCCGCGTTCACAGGATTTTTTCATAGCTTCCACCAAAGGAAGTTTCATTCCTGATAAAAAACGAATAAGAGCACCTCCACCTGTACAAACATAGCTTATTTTTGATAAATCTGCCAACAGAGCTACCGAAGCTACCGTATCCCCACCCCCTATCACTGAGTAGCCTTTAGCTTCACCGATTATCCTCCACAGCTCTTTAGTACCATAAGCACCAATTTCCCGCTCATAAATTCCAGCAGGACCGTTAACAAATATTGTTCCAGCTTTTTCTATTATCTTTTCATATTTCTCTATGGTTTTAGGACCTATATCTATTATTTGTTTTTCCACTGGTAGCTCATCAACACTTACCTCGTACCTTTTTCCTTCATCATCTACTGCAAAATCTAAAGGGTAGAAGAGTTTATCCGGATAATCTTTTAGATACTCTTTAGCTGGTTCAACAAATTTTACCAGTCCCCGATCGGTAATAAATCTTTCGGTAGGAGAACCTAGTTGCTTACCCAGAGCCATGTGCATAACAAGAGCGGTAACCCCAGTAGTTAGAATATAATCAGCAGAGCCTTCAGCTAGTACTTTTCTCATCATTCCAAAGGCATCAGATATTTTTGCTCCACCCAAAAGAAAAACAGAAGGGCGATCAGGATTTTCCAGCACCCTGGTAAGTGTGCTTACTTCCTTATCGTAGAGTATACCCGCTGCCGAGGGAAGGAGCTCCTGAAAAGCCACCATACTGGGTGAGCTGCGGTGTGCTGCGGCAAAGGCATCATTAACGTAACAATCAGCCAGTGGAGACAGATTCCTTACCAGGTAGGTCTTACTCATCTCTTCAGGGCTAAGTTTTACGTGACCTTCAAAAGTAGATACCTCCTCGGTTAGATAGCGAAGATTATCCAACAGAAGAATCTCACCCTTTTTAAGGTTTTTGATTTTTCCCCTGGCAGCAGGACCAGCAACATCATCGATAAAGTAAACCTTTTTTCCTATTTTCTGAGAAATTTTCTCGGCATGCTCTTTTAAACAGATAAGATTCTGATAATCGAGAGTATCTCCCTGATGGGCTATTATTACCAGTTTTGCTCCTGCATCTGTCAGTTTTTTAATAGTGGGAAGACTCTTATCAATCCTATTTTTATTTACTATTCTCTTTGTCCTCGGATCAAGAGGAGAGTTAATGTCTACCCGCAAAAGAACAGTTTTACCTTGATAAT
>JBHIEA010000287.1:0-2454 GCA_046760365.1 bacterium | reverse complement strand
CGATTAGCGTAGCGGAAGGATACGCCATAAATAGAGTCAATCGAGCTAAGGGAGAAGCCAATAAGTTCGTGGCTGTCTGGAGGGAATACCAGGCGGCTAAAGATGTAACCAAGCGCAGGTTGTATCTGGAAACATTGGGAGAGATTCTACCCAAGATAGGGAGAACCTATATACTTGATGTAGAGCAAAGGGGGATATTACCTCTTCTCTCCCTAGTTGAACAAGGAGGCAAGTAATGAGACTCACAAGATTGGTTCCTATAATAGTGGTGATTATCATAGGTTTGATTATTCTCGGCGGCACTTTGTATACTGTAGACCAGACCCAGCAGGTGGTTATTACCCAATTTGGTGAACCAATTGGAAAACCCATAACCAGAGCTGGCCTTCACCTCAAGAAGCCTTTTGTCCAGAAGGTAAACTATTTCGACAAGCGTCTTTTAACCTGGGATGGACTTCCTACCCAGATTCCTACCAAAGATAAGAAATATATCTGGGTTGATACTACCGCCCGCTGGAAAATCGTTGATCCTCTTAAGTTTCTCCGGACCGTAGGAAATGAGCGCACAGCCCAGTCCAGGTTGGATGACATTATTGATTCTGCTACCAGAAACCAGATCACCAATCATTTACTTTACGAGCTGGTGAGAAATTCAAGCAGGGAGTTTATTCAAACCGAGCTGGGCATCCAGGCTGAAGAGGAGATAGGAGAGGTGAAATTTGGTCGAGAGAAGATAACCCGGGATATATTAAAAGAAGCTTCTCCAATAGTACCCCAATTTGGAATAGAACTGGTGGACATGAGGATTAAAAGGGTTAACTATGTGGAAGAGGTAAGGAGGAAGGTTTACGCCAGAATGATCTCAGAGAGAAAGAGAATGGCCGAAAAATATCGCTCCGAAGGTCAGGGTAAAAAAGCCGAGATTGAGGGTACAAGGGAGAAGGAGCTGCAGAAGATCACCTCCCAGGCCTACCGACGGGCGCAGGAGATTATGGGGAAGGCTGATGCCGAGGCTACCAGGATTTATGCTGAAGCTTACCGTAAAGATCCTGAATTCTATTCTTTCTTGAAGACCCTGGATACCTACAAAGGAACATTAAATGAACAGACCTGGCTAATTTTAACCTCCGATAGCGACTTTTACCAGTATCTAAAGAGTATTTCCCCTGAGAAGGCATCAAAAAAGAGGTAATCAGTAGTCAGTAACGGGTAATCAGGGATTAGCGCTAATTCCTGAATTCTGACTAAGAACGCTTGTTTCTGATTTTTCAACCACGATTTTGCAGGGCACTTGACAAGGAGGAAGGGTTGATTATAATGAGTGTCGACTTAAAAAGAGAGGTTGCCAAAGGATAAAATAAAAAGTTAGGGAATAAAAAGAAAGGTTGGAGAGAAAAGGAATGGGGAGGTACGTCTATTTTTTTGCGCAAAATAAGGCCGAGGGATCAACAAAGATGAGAAAAACCCTCGGAGGAAAAGGAGCAGACCTGGCTGAAATGGCCAACTTAGGTATTCGAGTTCCCCCCGGTTTTACCATTAGTACTGAAGTATGCACATACTACACCCAAAACCACCGTTACCCCGAAGACCTAGATGCCGAGATAAGGAAAAATTTGAACAGGGTCGAGGAAGTGAGCCACAAAAGATTCGGTGATCTTCATAATCCTCTGTTGGTTTCGGTTCGCTCAGGGGCAAGAATATCCATGCCGGGAATGATGGACACGGTGCTCAATTTAGGCCTGAATGACGAGACCGTAAAGGGCCTGGTGGACCAAACTGGCAATCCAAGGTTTGCCTACGATGCCTACCGAAGACTCATTCAGATGTTTGGAAGCGTGGTTTTAGGAATAGAAGGGGAAAAATTTGAAGAGCTTTTGGAGGAGAAAAAAAAGAAGTGTCAGGTTAAGGACGATATTGATTTAACCGCAGAGAATCTTAAGGAACTAGTAGAAGAGTTTAAAAAATTGATAGAAAAAGAGAAGAAGACTAAGTTTCCTCAGGACCCTTTTAAGCAGCTAGATATGGCAAAAGATGCCGTTTTCGCTTCCTGGAATAATAAAAGAGCTATTAATTACCGCAAAATCAACAAAATCCCTGAACACTGGGGAACAGCGGTTAATGTTCAGCTTATGGTATTCGGAAATATGGGAAACGATTCTGGTACTGGAGTCGGCTTTACCAGAAACCCGGCTACCGGAGAGAAAAAGATTTATGGAGAGTATCTGCTCAATGCTCAGGGAGAAGATGTTGTTGCCGGAATAAGGACTCCTCGAGATCTCTTAGATCTAAAGGAAGACATGCCTCAGGTTTACGATGAGCTTGTGGAAGTGACCCAAAGACTGGAACGACATTATAGGGATGTGCAGGATTTTGAATTTACCATAGAAAAAGGAATACTTTATCTTCTTCAAACCAGAACCGGAAAAAGAACCATCCAGGCAGCGGTAAAGGTGG
>JBHIEA010000286.1:0-2468 GCA_046760365.1 bacterium | reverse complement strand
TTTTTCTGATATCTGATCTGCCGAGCTTTATTTGAATAACCATTCATAGAAATTATTGAAATTCCGATACCTTGAAATAATATTACGCCGGGTGGGAAGCCATAAAATTTTGCAAAATCCTTAACACAAGAGAGAATCACACGTTTTGGTTAAGCGATGACAACTACATCTTCTGGGGGGCGGTGATTCCTAGAAGGTTAAGAGTATCTTTAAGAGCGATCTTAACTGCCTTAATTAAAAGAAGACGAGCACCGGTAAGTTCCTTATCCCCACTTATTACTCGGTGACGAGTATAAAACTGGTGAAAGATAGTAGCCAACCCCATCAAATAAGTGGTAAGTCGGTGAGGCTCCAAACTCTCCGCTGCCTCCTTTATCTCATCGGGCAGAAGAGTCAGTTCCTTCATCAACTCTCTTTCCTCGGGAGAGACCAATAGATCAAGTCTAACTTCATCTATACCTTTAAGTTTTATCCCCTTGTCTTTAGCCTTTTCCAGGATACTAGAGATGCGAGCATGAGCATATTGGATGTAAAAAACGGGATTTTCAGGAGTCTGTTTTTTGGCCAGTTCTAAGTCGAAGTCAAGATGTGAGTCACAAGTACGGGAAAGAAAGAAAAAGCGGGCGGCATCTTTTCCAACCTCCTCCAAAACCTCCCTCAAAGGAATAAACTTTCCTTCACGAGTAGAGGCAGAGATTCTCGCGTCTCCCCGCTTCAAAGTTACCAGTTGATAGACAATTATCTTTAGAACTTCTTTAGGATAGCCTAAGGCTTCGACTGCCGCTTTCATCCGGGGAACATATCCAATATGATCAGATCCCCAGACATCGATGACTTGATCGAGTCCTCGGTTAAATTTATGAGCATGATAAGCAATATCACTAGCAAAATAGGTATATTCTCCACTCCGGCGTCTTAAGACCCGGTCTTTTTTACCTGGTAAAAAAGAGGAGGTTTTAAACCACAAGGCTCCATCTTTTTCGTAGACATAGCCCCTGTTCTTCATAAAAGAAATTACCTTAGGAATCTCCTTATTGAGGCTCGATTCAAAGAACCATCTGTCAAACCTTACCCCAAATTTGTCCAGATCAGTTTTGATTTGCCTGAGTATCTTCTTCAGAGTGAACTCAGCCAGCAGGCGGATCAGTTGCTCCTTGGGTCTTTCTTTCTCACTTAATTTATCGCCGAGCTTAATCCTGGCTTCTTTAGCTATATCTATTAAATACTGACCCTGGTAGCCATCTTCAGGAAAGCTAATCTCTTCTCCCTCCAGCTGCTGAAGACGAGCCCAGATCGAGCGAGACAGTCTTTCAATCTGGCCCCCTATGTTGTTGATATAATACTCCCTCTCTACTTCATAACCTACCTTGGAGAGAATATTAGCCAAACTGTCCCCAAAAGCAGCCGCTCTTCCATGACCTACATGAAGAGGTCCGGTAGGATTGGCTGAAACAAATTCCACTTGAATCCTCCTACCTTTCCCGTAAGAGAATCCTGTAAACTCCTCTTTTTGAGTAACTATTTTTTTAAGGACTTCGTTAAGATAAGCCGAAGAGATAGAGAAATTTATGAAGCCCGGGGGAGCGAACTCAACTTGAGAGAAAAGGGTTTTTTCCTTCAGGTAAGAAGTCAATAGTCTTCCGATCCCCGAGGTGGACTTTCCTGTCTTTCGGGATAGAGAGAAGGGCAGACTCGTGGAAAGATCTCCCCACTCTTTCCTTTTTGGCCGATTGATAAAGATGGAAGGAAAACTCTCTAAAGAAATCTCGACTCTTTTAAGCTCTCGGCAACTCTCCCGGAGATAATCTTCTATTAAGCTCTTTAATGAATTATCCATCGACTGCAAGATAAGCCTCAGGACAATTTTCTTCCGTCGCTGTATATCCGCTTTAGATTATTTCTGCTCGGTTTCTCGTTTCGGGAAAAATACAAACTCGTCGCTGCCTTACGGCACCTTGCGGTCCGCTCCTCAAACAGTGTATTTTTCTTTTTCCTCAACTCGAAGCCAGGTGGCGTATATAAGGCTCCTCCAGAAAATGTCCTGCTTTCAGCACCTTCGGTCCGGCAGGCGTACAAATCTCCAAGCTTCTAAGTTAAGAAAAAAACTTTTTTACATTTTCCAAAATTTTATTGAGATTCCTATACCCCAAGATATTTGAGGGGAGAAATAGGGCTTCGCCGATTCCTTCGGAATGCCCCTCGGGCGGTCCCCCCGGCAAAGCCGACTCTCGCTGCCTTTCGGCACTTTACGGTCCATTCAGGACATGAGATTTCAGGCCTCCCCTCTTTTTCTCATATCTCGTCTCCGTGGTTTATTTGAATAACCATCCAGAGAAATCATTAAGCACAAATCAGAAAATCTCATACATTACTTGAAATTTCTGGTACTTCGGTAAGACCTATTTTGGTGTTGGCAAGGTAACAAACATGGTCCAGAGTCCATGGCGCACTCGGAGAAGAACCACATC
>JBHIEA010000285.1:0-2471 GCA_046760365.1 bacterium | reverse complement strand
TACGCGTCCTATACTCCATGAAGTTCGCATGGCTTATCTCCTTTTATTAATTGTTTTCATTGACTTCTTTACGCGATCTCAATCTTCTTTATCTTGACTTTAGTTTACTCACCCTTAGAAAGAGTTATTTACAGGATCATACCCTCTCAGTTGGCTTTAACTCGGCCTGAATTTACACTCCTACCTTCCCACAAAATTTCTCCAGAGGACAGAGGTTACATTTAGGTGAAATGGGGCGGCAAAGATTTTGACCCAAAGTGACTAGAAGATGGTTAAATTCGATCCAGTACTGAGGCGGAAGCTTCTTTCGAAGAACAAATTCGGTTTTCTCGGGAGCTCTGGTCTTGACATAACCCCATCGGTTACAAATTCGGTGAACATGAGTATCTACACAGATTCCGGGCTTTGCATAACCCAGAGTAACTACTAAATTGGCTGTTTTTCTTCCTACTCCTTTAAATTTCAGAAGTTCGTCCACTCGGTCGGGGACCTGACCATCGTATTTCTGCACCAGTTGCCTGCATATTTGGAGAATGGTGCGAGCCTTGTTTCGGTAGAATCCAACCGGGTAAATCGCTTTTTCAATCTGGTGAGGGGTCAGTCTCAGCATTGACTGGGGATTGTCAGCCAATCGAAAAAGCCTTCTCGCTGCCTGATTGGTAGTCTTATCCTGAGTTCGAAGACTCAAGATACAAGAAATAAGAACTCTGAAAGAATTAGGAGGAGATCCTGAAACCCGACCTACGACAGGCACTTTCCATTGAGGCACTAGCTGACGTAGTATCTGCATCACTCTCTGAATATTGCTGTTATTCACGGCTGCATCCCATTTTTCCAAAAGAAAGTAAGATACCTGGGGAGAGCGGAGAATATCCCAGGGGGCCGGTCTTCTTGAGAGAAATTGGCGGCTCAGATTCGAGCCAGACCCAAGAGAATTATTCCCATCACCCCCATGAGTAATCCAGTAAACATCTTAGTTCTTTGTTGTCTAAGGGAAATTTCTTTTAGCACCAGAGAAGAATAGGCCACGGTGACGACGGTATTGAGATTGGATATAGGCCAGGCTATGGCCATGCCGAGAAGCTTAAGAGTATTGGCCAGGCTAGCGAAAGCCACCACCCACAGGAGCCCGGACAACACAGCCAGCAAATGGTCCTTCCAGGAAACCCTGGTCCAGCTTCGGTCTCTACCTATGATAAAGTAGCAGCCCAATGCTCCTACCAAGGTGCCCTGTCCCATGGCCATAAAATAGGGCCACACCGAATCCATACTCTCTATAACTAATTTCCCTGGTATGCCGTATCCCAAGCCTGACCATAGGGTATTACCCATTAGCGCCTACACCGAACAGCAGAATTTAGTTGCCTTAAGGTTCATTGAATATCTTGGATTTTAGAAATCTTGTGTCAGATTTGATATACAATAGCATCCTTGAGCTAAGACGTCAATTTTCAATTTATTGGCCCGACAAAGTCCCCCTTGAGTTAATTTATCATTATACTATAATGACTTTAAACTAAATGAGGGATAGGAGGTAATTACCATGAAAACATTAAAAGGAACAAAAACGGAAAAGAATCTCCTGACTGCTTTTGCTGGAGAATCACAGGCGAGAAACCGCTATACCTATTTTGACTCTCAGGCACGGAAGGAAGGCTACCAACAGATAGCCGCTGTATTTTTGGAGACTGCGGACAACGAAAAGGAACATGCCAAGAGACTCTTTAAATTCTTGCCAGGCGGTGAGGTGGAGATTAAGGCTTCATTTCCTGCAGGTTCGATCGAAGATACCAAAGAAAATCTCAAAGCGGCTGCTGGTGGAGAAAACTATGAGCACACCAAAATGTATCCTGACTTTACTCAGGCAGCAGAGGAAGAAAATTTCCAGGAAATAGCGTCTGTATTCAGAGCGATCGCAGTTGCAGAAAGACAACACGAGAAGCGATATTTGAATCTCCTTGAGAACATGGAGAAGAATAGGGTTTTCAAGCGAGAAAGAGTAGTAAAGTGGAAATGCAGAAACTGTGGATATATCCATGAGGGAACCGAAGCGCCGGAGGAATGTCCGGCATGTGCACATTCAAGAGCATATTTTGAACTTCTGAGTGAGAATTATTAGAGAGGGAGGGGCAAAATGCTATTTGAAACAGGCGAGCTATCAGCTCCCGAGCTTGAAGCAGTTCTCAATACCTTACCCGTTGATATCACCTTTGTTGACAAAGAAGATAGAGTTCGATACTTCAGTGGGTCCAAGAAGAGGATTTTTACCAGAACCAAGGCCGTTATCGGCCGTAAGGTTCAGCAATGTCATCCCCAAAAGAGCCTGCATGTGGTGGAGCAGATTTTGAATGATTTCAAGAGCAATAAGAGGGATGTCGCAGAGTTCTGGATTAACTTAAAGGGACGGCTTATTCATATCCGGTACTTTGCCGTCCGTGATAAAGCCCAAGAGTATCTCGGATGTTTAGAAG
>JBHIEA010000284.1:0-2533 GCA_046760365.1 bacterium | reverse complement strand
ATTGACTTATGTTAAGAGTTCATTAATGTTGAGAACATACCAGAAATTATCATAAAACCATGATTTAAGGCTTCTTCTCTCCTTATTACTCTCCACATTAATAAAAAGCAAAGCATAGAATATCTCAATGTAAGAATATATAATGCCTCCTGAATAGATTCAGAAAGGAGGCAAAAATGCTTTTACAACTCCGTCCAAGATCCTATCAAGACTATCTTTCTCTTCCTATTCTTGGTTCAATTCTCGATGAGTTTACTTCGTGGTCTTTACAACGCGGTTATACTCTCAAGACAATTAGAAATCAGCTTAAGGATGTAAGGAAGCTTGATAATTACTTTATTCAGCAAGGTGTTCAAGCTTTGGAGGAACTTACTCATAAATCTTTTGAGACAGCTTGGTACTATTATCGTCTCCAAAGGAATCTTTCCGGCACTATTCGCCAAATTGAACTGTTTCTCGATGAGACTCGGGGTCTATCTCCCATTGAACCTCTTCCAAAAACTCCGACCATATTAGAAGTAGAGCGTTATAGAGAATATCTGAGGGATATCCGGGGATTCAGTGCCGGCACCATCCAGTCCCATAGCTCGTATATACAAGAATTTCTCGAATACCTTGGTTATGAGAGGAATAGGAATGCAATAAAATTCCTTACCTCAAAGGATATCGAGAGCTTCATCGGCATTTGTTCGAAGAGAATGAATCGCTACTCACTTCAACATCTCGTTGCTTACCTAAGATCTTTCCTTAAGTTTAAATACGAAGAAGGTGTTCTGAGGACTTCTCTTCATCTAATGATCGATACTCCCAGGACATATCGTCTTGAGAAGCTACCCCGTGCTTTTCCCTGGGAGGTAGTAAATAGACTTTTGCTTTCCGTTAATCGAAGTAGTGCCCATGGTATCCGCGATTACACCATATTGTATCTTATGGCTACCTATGGGCTGCGAGCCTCGGAAATTACCTCCCTCACCTTAGATAGTATTGATTGGAGAAATGGAGTAATTCGAATACCCCAACAAAAAACAAGGATCCAGCTTACTCTTCCTCTTTCCGATGCAGCAGGAGAAGTCTTGATTCGATATTTGAAAGAAAGTCGGCCTCATGCGCCTTATCGAGAGCTTTTTCTTCGCATACGAGCTCCCTCAGGACCCCTAAAACCTACTGCTATTCATGATATTTTGGAATCTCGGATACGTTTAAGCGGCCTCGATCTCCAATATAGTGGAACGCATTGCCTCAGGCATTCCTGTGCCCTGCATCTCCTTCGCCAAGGTTCATCACTCAAAGCCATTAGCGGAATTCTTGGACATCGAGATACTGAAAGTACCTGCGTTTATTTACGTTTGGCTGTTGATGATCTGCGTGAAGTAGCCCTCTCTATTCCTGAAGAATCATCAGTTGATATTCCCAAGAATATCAAGTTAAAAGACTATAACTCACCATTCAAGAAAGATAATAACGCGGCTAAATCCTTACGGATCACCTCATCATATTCTCTGCGAAGCTTTCTTAGAGAGGATATTCGGGATTATATCCAACTAAAGAGATCGCTAGGTAGAGCTTATCGAGGGGAAGCCAGAACACTTTACTCCTTTGATGCTCTATTAAGAGAGCACTATCCTAAGATAAGAGAACTCACCCCAGAGATATTTAATCATTGGTGCTCGAGCCTTCTTCATCTTAGTCCAACAGTGCGGCGTAGAAGGATGTACATCATACACAATTTTTGCTTGTATCGTAGCAGATCCTATCCTCAAACTTTTATTCCCGATATTCTTTCCTTTCCCAAGGAGCATCAACCGATCACCCCCTACATCTTTTCCGATGAGGAAATAGCTCGATTAATAAGCGCTACAAAATCCCTTCATCCTTACGTAGCCTTACCCTTACGAGCAGAAACATTGCGTCTGGCCATTATACTCCTTTATACAACTGGTCTTCGTCGCGGCGAGCTCTTAGGTTTAAAGCTCGATGATTTCAACTCAAACGAAGGAACCTTGCTCATTCAAAATACCAAATTTCATAAATCTAGAATCCTTCCCCTCTCATCTTCTGTTGCAGGCGAACTTTATCAATACCTCACTTTACGAGGTAAAGCAAGGCTACCAATGGATACCACCTCCCCCCTTATATTGAATAGCTGTACTAGCAGAGCTTATACAGCCGTTGGACTTGGCGACAATTTTTCTGCCCTTTCCACTGCCCTTAAAATTTTCACTAGAAAAGGCAAAACCCCTCGCATCCATGATTTTCGTCATACATTTGCTGTGAGGGTCCTAGAACGCTGGTATCAAAAAGGAGAAGATGTCCAGACAAAACTACCTCTCTTATCTACCTATATGGGGCATGTCTCCATAAATTCAACTTATTATTATCTAAAGTTTATTGAGGGGATTGCCTCAGAAGCATCTACCCGTTTTTATGAAAACTTTGGGAGGCTAATCACCAAAAATCTAAAGGAGGAATGAATAATGAAAACTCTAGAAACTAATATCCTGGGGGTAGCTTTAAAGGACTTTTTTTATAGCTA
>JBHIEA010000283.1:0-2536 GCA_046760365.1 bacterium | reverse complement strand
CTTTAAAGTTTCTTCTTTAACGCCTAGTTCCTCCTCTTTCATGCGGTTGCTGTAGCTAACCATACCTCCTTCACAATACTCGGAGCTTCCGGAAACATTGGTTATTAGGTGAGTTAAAAGGCCTCCAGTGGCTGACTCCGCAACTACCAGAGTGAGTCCGTGCTTCTTCAAGAGCCTGCCAATTTCTCGTTCCAAAGACATTCTTGGTCTGTCCTTAGAGAATACCACTCTATTTTATAATCTCTTCTAACTTCTTCCCCACTTCTGCAAGTCGTTGAATATAAGGCTTTAATTCTGATCCATAAAATTCTTTGATGGGTTTCGAACTCCTTATCTTCTCTATTATGGAACGATGTCTTTTTGAGAATCTATCAAAGCCTTTTTCTAAGCCCTCTACATAAGACTTAAGATCCTCTACCATTCTCCGAAAATCTTTTTCATCATCCACGGAGAACCCTCCCTAATTTTATGTTTTAGCCCATTGTGGTAATAACACAAGTAGGCAACCATCCACCCCTTAACATACGGAAACTACATCCATTGTTTTATCCCGGATTTAGTAGGGCCGTTAGACTTTTAAAATTCTTCATTTGTTCTCAAAGAAAGCTACCAGATCATGGGGATGAGGAGGACACCCGGGAATGTATCCGCCTTTTTCTCGAAATTTCCTGGTGCAGAGGCCAATATTGACCAGCTTTCCTTCATATTCTTGCGGAATCTTAACATTCTGACCGAAGATCAGGGTATAGCCTTCAAGGAGGTTAAGTCTATTTTTACTTTCCATGTGATCGGCAATAAAAGCCTCCATGGTGTTTCTACAACCACTACAGGCACCTCTTTCATAAATTTCAATTCCTTTTTCTCGGTAGGCACCGAAATCTAGTTTTAGCCGTTTAAAGGGTCTTTTTACCTCCTCGATACCAAGGCCCACCACCTCAATCCAGGAAAGATCAGCACATCCCAGTCCTTGTTCAAAAGCTAATTTTACATATTCTATCTCCAGAGGATCAATCCCCATCACTTTTGCTGCCACCGAGTCAGCAGCTACAGTATCGAAAGAAGAGATAATTACCCCGAGATTTACCGGAGTTCCATGAGCAGGTCCCATTCCTTCCATAGCCACAGTGCCATCTAGGACGGTAACCTGAGGTAAAGCCAGTTTATTTAAGTCCACAATGGATTGGGCCAGTCCCCATTTGTGAAATCTCTTTTTATCTTTTTCCTGAAGCACCCCCTTCATATTTTTTAGCCCTAAGGTTGCCGGAAAGACATCATGAGTTTTCATTACCGGAGCATTAATAATTACATCAGCTTCCATAAAGGGTTCGGGAAGCTTTAATCTTCTAAAGACCTTTCCCTCAGGTATTCCCATATAGATGGTTTTGGTTTTTTTCAAGTTAATGAGATCTACTCCTATTTTGGTGGAAAGCTCGCCCAATCCGGTCACGGTAAAAACCTCCTCCGTTTTCGACCCTACATTAGACCCATCTGCTATAGTAACTTTTCGTGCTCCTGCCTCTTTCGCCAACTCACACAGAGCCCTAATCACATGGGGACTGGTGGTTGCCCCCGTGGTATAGTGATAGGGTGCAATAAGGTTTGGCTTCACCATAACCCTGTCACCTGGTGAAACTAGACTATCCAAGCCGCCAATCAGATGAAGAGACCTCTCAACCGCTTTTCTCACCCTCTTATAATCATGAATCCTCTGGCATTTAGTTATGGAAACCTGTGGTTTATTCATTACCTCATAATCCTTCCTTGCCAAATAGCTAATTATTACACCTTATTATTATACGAAAAGATTAGAAATTTGTAAAAAGGCGAATTTGACCTTGCCTTAACTAGATTTTTCCCAGGTAATCAAAAAACTGTCCTAAGTCCGATATCCTAGATCCTATGTCAGAACAAAGTCAAAATAAAAAATCCAGCAACCCGTAGTCCAGTGACTAACCAGAGACGTAAATCCCTGAACTTTTAAAAACCGCCACGCCGTCCATTATGATTTCAAGTTGCTAACCTCGCGCTTCCTTGACTTTTTATGGTCCACTCACTATAATTGAACAGATTTGGCACCAGAGACAGCATTTGAAGTAAAATGCCAAAGCTCGAAAATGAGAGTTTAAGAGAGAACGACTCTCCTCCTCGTTCTTACGATGGAGATCACGAACCAAAAAGATGAACTTTCAGGATATTATATCTACTTTAGAGGATTTCTGGAAAGAACAGGGTTGTTTGATCTTTCAACCTTATGATGTGGAAAAGGGGGCAGGGACATTCAACCCGGCCACCTTCCTAAGGGTCCTAGGGCCCGAGCCCTGGAGAGTTGCCTATGTGGAGCCATCCCGACGTCCGGCTGATGGACGCTATGGGCAAAACCCTAATCGGATGCGACTTCACTATCAATACCAGGTAATTCTCAAACCCTCACCTGATGATATCCAGCCTACCTACCTTGAGAGCCTCAAAAAATTGGGTATTCAGCCTCTTCATCATGATATTAAATTCATTGAGGACGATTGGGAATCTCCCACTC
>JBHIEA010000282.1:0-2545 GCA_046760365.1 bacterium | reverse complement strand
CAGCTGAGATAACCCAGGACCCTAAGGGAGACCCGGTCGTATGGTATGAGGACACTGAGTCTCGAAAGGTAAGGCAAATGAGGGTTGATATGGCTGTCCTGGCTACAGCCCTGGTTCCCCGTAAAGGGGTGAGGGAACTGGCTCAGGTTCTCGGCACCGAACTGGATGAATTTAACTTCTTCGCCACCAACCCCTTCTCTCCTATGGAGACCACCAGATCAGGGATATTTGTCTGTGGCTATTGCGAAGGACCGGTGGACATCCCGGAGTCTGTGGCCCAGGCAAGCGCGGCCGCGGCAAAAGCCGCCGAGATCGCATTTGCTGAGTAAAGGTTTAGAGTAATAGGTAATTCTTTCTAAAAATGGTAGTCGCAGGCTTTAGCCTGTGCTTGCAGACAGTAGTTTCTTTTTCTTTACGCAACCTAAAGGTTACGGCTACCTTACCTTGATGAGCAAGTTTCAGAGGTGATATACCCAAATGACCGGGAAAAACAGGCGCAGAAATTCACCACGGGTAAGAATTGGGGTCTTTGTATGCCACTGCGGGACCAACATTGGTGGATTTCTGGATGTTCCGGAGCTGACTAGATACGCAAAAGAACTGCCGGGGGTCGTCTTTTCCCAGGAAAATCTTTACACCTGCTCCGATGCCGGATTAACCGAGATAAAAAATGGGATAAAGGAACACCATCTAAGCCGGGTAGTAGTAGCAGCCTGTACCCCCAGGACCCATGAACCCTTGTTTAGAACGGCCTGTCGGGAGGCAGGACTCAATCAATTTCTCTTTGAGTTCGTTAACATAAGGGATCAATGTAGTTGGGTGCATATGCACGATGGAGAAAAAGCTACCCAGAAAGCTAAGGATCTTATTCGAATGGGGGTAGCTAAAGCTACTCTTTTGGAGCCCCAGGAAGAAATAGAAGTTAAGGTTAATCCCTCTGCCCTGGTGATCGGTGGTGGAATTGCCGGGATGACAGCGGCTCTGAGCCTGGCCAATCGAGGTTTTAAAGTGAGGCTGGTAGAAAGGGAAGCTCAGTTGGGGGGAATACTAAAGGATCTTTACAAATTGTATCCCACTCACGAGGAGGCTTCTAAGATAATAGGACCAAAGATAGAGGCGGTGAAAAAAAATAAGAAGATTGAGATATTCACCTCCTCTGAGGTCCACCAGGTCAGAGGCTATGTAGGTAACTATGAGGTGGTGGTTAAAAAGGATGAGGAGGAGATATCGTTTGAAACCGGAATCGTCATTGTCGCTGTAGGTGCTCAAGTCTTCAAACCACAAGGGAGGTTTGGCTATGATGGTAAAAAGGTAATAACCCTTCTAGAACTGGATAAAATGTTAAAAGAGAAAAAATTTTCCGCCAAAAATGTAGTCATGATACAGTGTGTGGGAGCAAGAGAAAAGGAAAGACCTTATTGTAGTCGAATTTGCTGTACTACTGCTATTAAGAGTGGTATATTAATAAAAGAGCTAGATCCAGAAGCTAAGGTTTTCATATTGTATAGAGACATCCAGACCTACGGCGCTGAATATGAGGATTATTATAGAAAAGCAAGGGAAGAGGGTATAATATTCATAAGATATACCCCTAAGAATCCACCAGTTATTAATAAGGGTGACCTCAGGATATACGATGAACTGCTGGGGGAAGAGATAAACATAACCTATGATCTGGTCGTTTTATCAACCCCTTTAATCTCTCCAGGAGATGTAGACAGCCTTTCAAAAGTGTTGAAAGTGCCAATTGATGAGAACGGGTTCTTCCTGGAAGCCCACGTAAAGTTGAGACCCCTCGACTTTGCCACCGATGGCATATACGCATGCGGATGTGCCCATTGGCCGGCCCATGTGGGTGAGAGTGTATCTCAGGCCTATGGAGCAGCATCCAGGGCTTCTATTCCCTTATCAAAAGGATACGTAAAGGTAGAACCAATAATTTCCCGGGTTGATGAGGAGAAATGTTTTGGATGCGGTCTCTGTGAGCTGGTGTGTCCTTTTAAAGCCATCCGGGTGGAAGCTACCCAGAATGGGAGAGTTGCCCAAGTTGTATCTGCCTCCTGCAAGGGATGCGGATGTTGCGCCGCCGGGTGTCCTCAAAAGGCCATTAGTATGCAGCACTTTACCGATAGGCAAATCTTGGGCCAGGTTAAAGCAATAGCACAGGTATAGACAATGAAAAATGGATTTGAGCCAAAAATATTAGGATTTCTCTGCAACTGGTGTTCATATGCCGGGGCCGATCTTGCCGGGGTGAGTCGATTTCAGTACCCCCCGAATCTTAGAGCTATAAGGGTGATGTGTTCAGCCAGAGTAGATGCCATAATGATCTTGGAAGCTTTTATCCAGGGTATTGATGGAGTATTGGTCCTGGGATGTCATCCCGGGGATTGTCACTATATATCGGGCAACTATTATACTCAAAAAAGAATCAGGACGCTGCGGAAGCTTCTCCAAATTGCCGGAATTAATGAGGATCGGCTTCATCTTGACTGGGTTTCAGCCGCAGAAGGAGAACGATTTGCCACTCTGGTGACCAAATTCA
>JBHIEA010000281.1:0-2551 GCA_046760365.1 bacterium | reverse complement strand
CCCCGGTGAGCAAGTTCAGAAAAGGGAACTCTTAATCTCCTTCTAGGATCGCTAATCACCAGTGACCATCGGCCCGGCATGGGCTCGGTGTAAGTAGCCAAGCGGTCTTCTTTTCCTATTCTTCTTCTAGCTTCCTCTTTTATTACTTCAGGAACAGTAGTGGGATTTGGTACCACTCTGTCGCCCATTTCGTCAAGAAAATCAACCATATTTTCAAGCCAGGAAAGATAGGCATCAACTCCTCTTTCTTTGGCATATTCTAGCTGGATATCCCTCAAGATTTTGCCGTTACCTCTGAGATTATCGGTATCCATCACCGAGATAGTGCTGTCTGAACCATGTTGAATATAGTATCTAAACAGAGTTTCATCGAGTATATCCATTCCAATTTGTCCTTTTCTTACCCCTGCTTCGGTAACCCCTACCAGAATTAAGTCCAATTTACCTCTAACATGCCTAAGGAACCTCTCTTTTCCTTCTGGGGTGGATAGGCTGCTAGCTCCCACCACACTCTCTATTAATTTTATTGCTGTTACTCCACCTGTGTTAAAGGTAACCACGTGGTATAATCCACCCTGTTGGCTGAGTGCCTCTGCGGTTGAGGTATGTCTTGGTTGACCCACGAAGATCCCCCCGCCATACTTACCCGCCTTAATTAAATCGTGGACCCATTCATGGGTCAAAGCTCTCTGTAGTCCTCCGGCACCGATTGCCAGTATTTTGACCTTTAAATCAGGTGGTTTTCTGGTTAAAAGCGGTACCTTAATCATGCTTAGTTAGTCTCCCATTACTAGAAGTCTCCCCTGGGGGTCAAACCTCTCATACAAGGCTTTTCTTAGTGACTCTCTTCGTCTATACGATGCTCGATGATCATAATTTGTGGCTCGCCAGGGTGGCTCAGCAGGAAGCGCTCGATTAAACTCTGTTATAAGATGGGCTTGATAATCACCGGCAAAAGCTCCCTTAAAAAATTTTGGCAATGCTTCTTCTGAGAGCTTCTTCCAGGATTGGGTTTCCCTGCCGGGAATGATGGGATAAAAAAGTGCGCCAGTGGTGTCGGCTGCCTTTTTGTCTCCTGGAGCATCGCCTATCATTAGTTTTTTCTCAGGAGAATATCTTTTCTGGGCCGCTATTCCAATATGATCCTCCTTTTTACCCATTTCCTGTCCGGCAATAGCATCTACGCAACCGTCTAAGTTGTGTTCTTTCCATTCTCTGTCCAGAGCCTCGTAAGGTGTTTGCGAAACCACTACCAGATTGGCTTTTTTAGAAGCTAATGCAAGACTTTCTCTCACCCATTTAAAGGGAGGAATATGCTTAATTTTTTTGGCTATGATTGAATTTACTGATTTGCTCCATTCAAGGAGTTTGAACAAAGACCCCGAGGAGGTTTTTTCGGCATATTCTTCTAGAGTGGGATTACCCAATGATATATCTCTGTAGGTTTTAATGTAGTCATCCAGGCTAGTGGTATCCGGAAGCGAAATACTCTCCTCTGACAATATCTTTTCCACATCCGATCTTTCCTTCAAAAATCGAAAGATGTACTGCAAGGCCATAAATCTGTTACATCCCCTCATCTTAGAGAAAAGATTAACGAACTCGGCAACCTCTCGCAGATACGATTCAATGCCCCATAGCTCATGAAAATTCATAATCTGGGGATGGAAAACTACAATTTGCTTGGGGTTCATTGAATCAAATACGCATCCATCAGAGTCAATGGCAATGAGAAATTTTTGCGCTCGAGGGAAGTTTTTTAATCTTTCCCTTGCCTTTTTAAGTAACTTATCTATCATTTCTGCTTCTCCTCAGTCTTCCAAGAAAGTCTGAACTAATTTGGCAAACTCTCTTTCAGACTCTACCTTTACGAAATAGTTAATCCCTATCAGGCCCGGAAGCCTCTAATAATATTGTAACCCTTTTCAGTAGAGTGTCAAATAAAGATGATTGACAAATTCCACAAAATGATTATTGTTTGTCGAAGAGACCAAAGATGGAGAAAATCATAAATCGAGCACAGATTTTGGTAGAGGCGCTTCCCTATATTCGAGAGTTTTTCGAAAAGACAGTAGTGGTGAAATATGGGGGGAAGATCATGAGCGAGGAGAGTTTGAAAAGGGGAATCGCAGAAGATATTGCTTTGATGAAATATGTGGGGATAAAACCAGTAGTCATTCATGGAGGAGGAGAAGCCATAACTGAGCTAATGGAAAGACTCAATATAAAAACCCGTTTTATCGAGGGCAATCGAGTTACTGATGAGAAGACCATGGAAATTGTGGAGATGGTTCTAGTAGGAAAGATAAATAAGGCCATAGTCTCTCTGCTTAACCAATTCGGAGGCAAGGCCATAGGTTTAGAAGGTAAAGATGGAAGATTCATTCTGGCCAAAAGATGCAAAGATAGGAATTTAGGTTTAGTAGGAGAGGTGGAAAGAATAGATCCTACCCCTATCGAAGTCCTGGAAAGAGAAGGGTTTATTCCAGTCATTGCTCCGGTGGGGGTAAGCAAAGAGGGGGTGACGCTCAATATAAATGCCGACATGGTA
>JBHIEA010000280.1:0-2567 GCA_046760365.1 bacterium | reverse complement strand
TAAAAGTAGCATTGGGTAAGGTTTCAACAACAATCCCCGAAGTCTTTATCAGTTTCTCCTTAGCCATCCGGACCTTCCCAATTAGTCAATACCTTCAATCTTCCATCCACAATGGCTATGGTATGTTCAAAATGAGCAGACAGACTCCCATCCACTGTTACCACTGTCCATTTATTAGGCAGTAGCTTAACTTCGGCTCCTCCTTGGTTAACCATAGGTTCAATGGCCAGAACCATTCCCTCTTGCAGTTTCTCTCCCTGGCCAACCTGGCCAAAATTTGGGACCACCGGATCCTCGTGAAGTGCTTCTCCGACACCATGTCCAAAAAGAGTCCTTACGATTGAATAGCCATGACCTTCTACATACCGTTGAATAGCAGATGAGATATCTCCCACTCTATTTCCCGCCCTTACCTCCTTTATTCCTTTATGAAGTGCCTTTCGAGTAACCCGGATGAGTCTTTCCTTTTCGACCGAGATCTTCCCTACAGGAAAAGTCATGGCTGCATCAGCATAGAAACCGTCTAATTGAACGCCTACATCAATGCTAACAATGTCTCCTTCTCTTAACTCACGAGCAGAGGGTATCCCATGAACTACTTCTTCATTCACAGAAATGCAGGCCTCCGCAGGATAACCTCTGTATCCCTTGAATGCGGACCTGGCCCCTTTTTTTCTTATGAAGTCCCCGATCCATCTATCCAGATTGAGGGTAGAAGTAGACGGCCCTACTTGATTTTGAAGGCCTTGAAAAATCTCAGCTATTATTTCTCCACTTTTTTCAATAGCTTCGATCTTCTCTCTTGACTTTAGGCGAATCATCCAAAAAATCTCCGGCGAAATTCATTCACAAGATACTCGAGGGGGGAAATAGAGCTTCGCCGATTCCTTCGGAATGCCCCCTCGACGGCTCGATCGGCAAAGCCGATGGTCGTTCGCTCAGGGCAGGAGAGAGCAGGCCTCCCCTCTTTTTTCTGATATCTGGTCTGCCGAGCTTTATTTGAATAACCATTCAGAGAAATTATTGACATTCCGATACCTTAAAATAGGCTCAGTTTAAGAAATATCTCCGGGACTAGGCCCCCTCCGTCGCTGTATTAGTATAGCGGATAGAGTAAATCTGAAAGTGGTATTCGTTTAGGGTTTTACTATCCGCTAAACGCTATACACCTTCGGGAAAAGTCCCTCGATAAGCGGACAAACCTTCTAAATACTAAGACTTTCCCAGGGAATCAAGTAGATCTACTATACGCTGAAAAACCTCCTGTGGGGTCCCTTCTCCCGAAATACTATGCAAAATTCCTTTTTGCTTGTAATAATCAATCAAAGGAAGAGTGTGTCTTAAATAAACCTTTAGTCTCTCCTCAATTGTATCTGGATTGTCATCGTTTCTCTCGGAAAGGTGAGTTCCACAATCTTTACAGATCAGTGGCTGACTTATAAATTCATCTCTATTATAGGTCTTGCCACACTCCGGACAAATCACTCGCTCATTTAAGCGGCTAACCACTTCATGATGATTGACTTCTAAGTTAATTGCCAGATCGACTTTTTTATTCTCGGCCTCCAGAAGTTCATCCAGTTTCTCTGCCTGAGTTATATTACGAGGAAAGCCATCCAGAATGAATCCAGAGGCTCCTTCCCTAATTTTGTCCCTTATGAGGGTCAGAATAACGCGGTCAGGGACGAGCCTGCCTCGCAGCATAAAGTCTTGGATATGTTTTCCTAAAGAGGCCCCTCTCCTGACTGCTTCCCTCAATAAATCTCCCGTAGCTATATGAGTCAACCTAAACTCATCTTTTATTCTTTTGGCCTGCGTCCCTTTGCCTGCCCCCGGTGGACCCAATAAAACTGCGATCAAGGCTAGCCCCTCCCCCTCATAAATCCCTTATAATGTCGCATTAGTAGATGGGATTCCAATTGTTGCACGGTGTCCAGAGCCACTCCTACGGCGATGAGAATAGAAGTTCCTCCAAAGGGGAAACTATTAAACAAGAGCTTTCGGTTGATGATGAGAGGCGCTATAGCAATAAAGGCGAAAAAAAGAGCCCCCACAAAGGTGACTCGGGTAAGTACACCCGTGATATAACTAGCGGTGGATTTTCCTGGACGAAGACCCGGGATAAATCCTCCGTATCTCCTCATATTATCTGCTACCTCAACCGGATTGAAAACCACTGCCGTGTAGAAGAAAGTAAAGAAAATAACCGCCAAGGCATATAAAACATAGTACAAAATAGCACCAGGATTTAACCAACTGGCAATCGTCTGAAACAGAGGGCTGGGAAGAAATCTTGCTAAGGTGCTGGGGAGTAACAAAACAGATATGGCAAAAATTATAGCAATAACTCCTACCCCTCCAATACGGATAGGAAGATAAGTAGTTTGCCCCCCATAGACCTTCCTTCCCACTATCCTTCGAGCATAGCGAATGGGAATTCTTCTCTCTGCTTCATAGATGAGTACCACTGCAGCTGTTATCATTACCGCAATGATACCAAAAAGAAAAAGCACAAAAGGGGTAAGCTGTCCGGTTCGCAGTATATTCAGAATATTTCCAGTCATTGG
>JBHIEA010000279.1:0-2568 GCA_046760365.1 bacterium | reverse complement strand
GCAAAGCCAAAACCAAGCAAAATTAAACTGGCTACGATGAACTCCAAAGTTGTTTTTTCGTTTAAAAAAGTGAAAAGGAAAAGTCCTACCACCGCCAACGCCATCCCCATCGAGGCAACTATTCTCGGTTCAATTCTGTCTGAAAGCCTGCCGGCAAGCGGTGAAAAAATAGCCATCACCACGGGTTGGGATACCAAAATCAAGCCTGCATTTTGAGCACTAAGCCCTTTTGTATATTGCAGGTAAAGGCTTAAAAGGAAACCCACGGCAAATGTTGCACTGTAATTAATCAAGGCTGCCAGGTTAGAGAAAGCAAAGACGGTGTTATTTCTGAAAAGATTCATATTCAAAACAGGACTTTCCGCCTTCATTTCCCACCTAACGAAGGCCAGAATTCCTAAAATACCCATTAAAATTAGCCATACACCCGACATTGCTGGCAAGAGAGAAAGACCATACATTATGGCAATAAGTGTGAGACCGTAGATTATGGAGCCACTAAAATCGAACGTCTCTCCTTTTGCCCCAGCCCATTCTCCCTTCAATTTCCAGAAAATGAAAACCATTATTAGGCCGCCTACAGGTACATTGGCAAGAAAAATGCTTCTCCAGCCAAAATGCTGGGTCAGAAATCCGCCTAAAAAGGGCCCCAGAGAAAGTCCTAAATAAACTGCAGCAACATTTATTCCCAAAGCTTTACCCCTCTGCCCAACAGGAAATACTGAGGTTAGAATTGCTACTGCAGTGCCAAAGATCATTGCACCTCCGATTCCCTGCAAAATTCGGAAAGAAATAAGTACAGTGGCAGAAGTCGAAATTGCCGAAAGAAAAGATGAAACAGTATAAATCAATATGCCGTATGTAAAAATCCTCTTCCTTCCGCGTATGTCTGCTATTCTTCCAAAAGGGACGAGAAACATTGCCGCGGCTAAAAGATACGAGGTAGCAACCCAACTTAACAAAACCGCATCCATGGCAAATTCGCGTCCAATTGAGGGAAGGGCAATGTTTACCGAAGAGCCCATAAAGGGGGTCAGGAAAGACCCCAATGTAGTAACAAGTAAAGCAGACCTTTTATTTACCGCATTATTCATACTCATCCTATCCATCACAGATTTAAATGAGCCACCTTTGAATTTCGCTTAATTCCTGTTAGATGCCTCCAAGCCGAAGATCGAAATAGGGGACAGGGATTTTGAGAAAGCTTCTCATCGTATTATAGAGCGGTTTCAGATCCTGTCAAAGCAAAGTCACAGCCTCTGCCCAATAGAGAAATGTTCTGGTTCTTTGACATCAAGATTCTTTTTAGTATAAAATAACCTAAATGATAAAATCTCAAATAATTTGACTGTGAGGAGAAGGTGAAAAGAATAAGGTTGCCCAAAAAGGTTAGAAAGAGAGACGGCTCCGTGGTTGACTTTGATAAGGGGAAGATTGAACAGGCAATCAAAAGAGCTGCATTTGAAGTTTTCCAGGATAAAGCAAAAGCGAGCACCATTTCCAAAAGAGTAACTGAGAGAGCAATAAAGAAATTGTCAGATCTTTATAAGAATAGAGTCCCCGACATTGAGTCTATCCAGGATATTGTAGAGACAGCTTTGATGAGCGAAGGATACAGCCACATAGCCAAAAGTTATATTCTCTACCGAGAAAAGCGGAGGGAAATCCGTCTCACCAAATCAGCTTTAGGCCTAAAGGATGATTTAAAGCTGCCTGTAAACACCATGGAAGTGTTAAAGAAAAGATATCTGTTAAAAGATGATAATCAAAAAATTATTGAAACTCCCAGTGAGCTTTTTAGGAGAGTTGCCTCTCATATTAGCCAGGCCGAGAGAGAGTTTGTCTCTGCCTTGAACTCTGAGGAAGTGGAGGAGAAATTCTATCACCTCATGCGCAACTTGGAGTTCATGCCCAACTCGCCCACCCTCATGAACGCGGGTGTTTCCCTGGGCCAGCTCTCAGCATGCTTTGTTCTTCCGGTAGAGGATTCAATGGAGGGAATCTTCGAGACTTTGAAAAATATGGCTAAGATCCATCAAACCGGAGGAGGTACGGGATTTGATTTTTCTCATTTAAGACCAAAGGGAGATCTGGTTGCTTCAACCAAAGGCGAGGCCTCCGGAGCAGTCTCATTTATGAATATCTTTGATCAGGCCACCGGGGTTATTGTTCAGGGTGGAAGAAGGCGCGGTGCTAATATGGGGATTCTCCGTTGTGACCATCCCGATATTGTAGAGTTTGTTGAGGCTAAGATGGAAAAAGGTAGATTCTCCAATTTTAACTTATCGGTAGGGGTAACCGATGAATTTATGGAAGCAGTTAAAGAAAATAAAGAATTTAATTTGATAAACCCACGGACCAAGAAGAAGGTAAGAGAGGTGCGGGCAAGAGCTATTTTCGATCTCATCGTTAATGCAGCCTGGCGAACCGGGGATCCAGGACTCGTGTTTTTAGATGAGATAGAGAGAAAAAATCCTACCCCTTATGTGGGGCAAATTTAGGCAACCAACCCGCAATCTATCTTCATTGCGACAAATCTCCCAAACCGGTTCACCTCTTTCAGCCGAT
>JBHIEA010000278.1:0-2569 GCA_046760365.1 bacterium | reverse complement strand
TTGCTGATCGAGCCGTCGAGGGGGGCATTCCGAAGGAATCGGCGAAGCCCTATTTTCCCCCTCGAGTATCTTGAGATCATAGCCAATTCTTAGGCATATGCGGCCGCATTATAAAGTATAAGATGAAAAAATACGGAATAAAAGTAGGTTTCATTGCGAAAAATTAAGAAGAGATAAGGTACGGACAAAATGTCAAAGAGAGTAGAAAAAAGACAGAAGAAGCTTGAGGAAAGAATCAGATATTTAAAAGAATATAGTGAGAGTATTGTAGCCTCTGTTCCTTCCTCTATCCTGGTAGTAGACAAAAACCTAAGAATAGTCTTAGCAAATCAGAGCTTTTACGAGGGTTTTGGACTCGAAAAAAAGGAGGTGGAAACCAAAAGTCTCGAGAGAGTCCTGCCCTCCAAATTGAATAAAAAGATATTAAAGGCCATCCGGACTGGAAATTTTCTTAAAAAAGAAGAGGTAGAAACCAATTTTCCCAGGATTGGGAGGAGGCTTCTCCATATTTCGGTGGTTGGTACGAAACTGGAAGAAGCCGATGAGGAAGAGAGGTTCGTCATAATAATTGAAGATCTCAGCGAAAAAAAACAGTTGGAAGACGGGCTAATCAGATCAGGGAAATTAGCCGCATTAGGAGAATTATCGGCCGGGCTAGCTCATGAGATAAACAATCCTCTGGCTATCATCTCCGGGTATGCTCAAATGTTGCAAGCAGAACCCCTTATGGAGGAAGCTCGAAAACAGCGATACCTAAAAGAAATAGTTAGGCAAACTGATCGGGCAGCAAGAATTATGCGTAAAGTAAGAGACTTCGCCCGACCCGGTGAAACCAAGATGGAATCTGTCGACATGAATGAAACCTTAATCAGGACCCTCTCACTTTTAAAAGACCGGATTCATCTTAAAAATATAAGAATAAACGAAGATCTTGATCTTTCCTTACCCAGAATAAAGGCCGATAAAGATCAACTAGAACAAGTCTTTATCAATATAATCCTAAATGCTGTCCAGGCGATGCCCAACGGAGGGGAATTGACACTGAGGACCAAGCTCAGGCCCCAGGGTGCCAAGGGGTCTGCTAAAGGGGTGGAATTAACCATAATCGATACTGGATGTGGGGTACCCCAGGAGAATCTGGGTAAGATATTCGATCCCTTCTTTACCACCAAGCACGACAGCACCGGTCTAGGCTTGTCCATCACCCATAGCCTGCTGAGTCGGCATCACGGCACCATCGCCGTGGAAAGCGAGGTAGGCAAAGGAACCACCTTTGTCCTTACCTTTCCCTTAAGTTCAAAGGGAGTAGGAAATTGACTATCGAGAAGGAGAAAGTTAACATTCTGGTGGCTGAAGATGAGGCTGACCTACGAGAGATCCTTAAGACAATCTTGGAGCAGCAAGGCTATAGGGCTATTCTAGCCAGTGATGGAGATGAAGCAATCAAAAAAATAAAGAAGAGGTCGTTCCGCATAGCCCTTATCGATATAAAGATGCCGAGAGTGAACGGCAGGAAGTTGGCTTTCAAGATTAAACAGATTAATCCTCGGCTGCCCATAGTTATCATCACTGGTTCCCCGGACTTTGAGGAAGAAATGAGCCTGAAGAAACAAGCTTACGAGTATATCTATAAGCCCTTTAGGATAAACGAATTGCTGAGAGTTGTTGAAGGGGCCTTAAGGCAGACTGGGAAGCCGGAAGCTCGTGCTCAGAATCAAGAGTAGAAAAGGGACAGTTTTGCACAAGATAGGCAGGAAATGTCCATCTAGGTGGAGCTGTCTTCGTTTCACGTAAAACCGAGTTAACTAAATTGTGGTATTTGGGGAGTGTACAAATTCATGCCTGAGGAGCGCGACTAACAGATAGCTCTCCTCGGCAAAAAACCTACTAAATTCTCATAAATAAACCATCTAGAGTGCCTCTAGATGGTTTATTTTTTGGGCACCCAGGTTGGCATAAAACTTGCACCAAAGAAACGCGGTCAAGAAGCCAAAAATGTCAGATAAAAAGAACATTTTAGTAGTTAACGACGAGCTACCTATAAGAGAGATTTTAGGTAACATCTTAAAGAATAGAGGATACCACGTATTTATGGCCGAAGATGGATATAAAGCCATCGAAAAAGCAAAAGAAATATCTTTCGCCATTATTTTCCTCGACCTAAGAATGCCAGGGATAGATGGAGTCGAAACGCTTAAAGAGATTAAGAAAATAAGTCCGGAAACGAAAGTCGTTATGATGACCGGCCGTCCCGATAAGAATTTAGAGAAAGAGGCCATCAAGCAAGGAGCTTATACTGTTATTTATAAACCCTTTGATAGGAAAAAGGTAATCGCAATTGCAGAGAAACTAGACGGCTAGATCCTACCATAAAAAATCATCAGTGTCTTGGGGAACTCCGGGGTGCAGCAACGATCAATGGGGTAAGTCCTGCCATAAAAGAAGATGCGGGGGTAGTTCGTTGCAAAACTCAAGGAATAGGATTTTTGGGATAGGCAAAAGGATGTCGGCGGCCAAGATCCTGGTAGTAGATGATGAGCAAGCTATTTTAGAATTTCTCTCTCGTAGC
>JBHIEA010000277.1:0-2572 GCA_046760365.1 bacterium | reverse complement strand
TAAAGTGTCGGAGAAATTTCTTCTAGGAATAGATGCCGGGACTTCCGTGGTCAAGGCGATCATTTTTGATGAGCAAGGAGAGGAGGTATCTTCTTCCAGCAGAAGGCTATCCATTGAAACGGCAAAGCCTGGTTGGGCTGAACAGGATATGAATGAGGTATGGCAGGCAGTGAGGGAGACGATCCAAGAATCGCTCAAAAAGAGCCCTCTCGCAGTCAGCAATATTGCCGTGGTAGGAATTAGTGGTCAGGGAGATGGTTGTCGTTTGGTGGATAAGCATTTGAAGCCAGTAAGAAAGGCCATTCTCTGGCTAGATGGCCGTGCCGGTGAAGTGGTTACCAACTGGGAAAAAGAGGGTACTGATCTAGCCGGATTCCGAATTAGCGGGTCCGTCACTTTCGCAGGAGCTCCAGCGGCTATTATTAAATGGCTGGAAAAGAACGAACCTCATTCACTGAAGAAAGCTAAACATTTTCTCTTCGCCAAAGACTGGATTAAGTTAAAGCTCTCAGGCAAGGTAAGTACTGACCCGTCGGACGCCTCAAGAGCTCCCCTCAATATTAAGGATAGGGTCTATTCTGATGAGCTATTCAAGCTATTTGGTCTCTCAGCCTATCAAGATTTGTTTCCGAAAATTATTCCTTCCTTCGAGGTAGCGGGTGAGGTAACCTCTGAGGCATCTGAAGCCACTGGCCTGAAGGAAGGAACACCCATTATCTCAGGGATGATCGATGTGGTAGCTACTCCGGTAGGACTGGGGGCCATCTATGATGGACAGGCCTTCTCCATTGTTGGTACTACCTGCTTTAATGCAGTGGTCACTGATCAGCTCATTTTAGAGCCTCTTGGTGTGGGGATGACTCTGGTTCATGGTTTGCCAGACAAATTCATACGTGGTATGCCCAGTATGGCCGGAACGCCTAATCTTGATTGGTTTATCAAGGAATTTTGTGGTTCCGAGGTTGGCCAAGCTAAGAAAAAGGAAGGCAGCCTTTACGAGGTCTTGGAAGAAAAGGTAAAAGAGGTTCCCCTGGGTTCGGGGGGTGTTCTCTATCATCCCTATATAAATCCGGGTGGGGAGCGGGCCCCTTTTGTCAAACCCTCTGCCAGAGCACAATTTTTCGGCATCAGTTTGAGACACACTCGCTGGCATCTGCTTCGATCTGTTTACGAGGGAGTAGCTCTTTCCATGCTTGATTGTTTCAAGAACATACCAGTGCAAATTTCCGAGCTAGCACTCACTGGTGGAGGAGCAAAAAGTAGCCTCTGGTGTCAGATCTTTGCCGATGTCACTGGAAAGACTATTAAGACTCTTCGAACCACTGAACTGGGGGCACTTGGTGCTGCGATCGGTAGCGGAGTTGGAATAGGAATTTATCCTCATATGGAGGATGCAGTAAAAAGAGTAGTAAAGTTTGAAAAGGAATATTATCCTCGCCAACCCCATCACCAAAAATATCAAAAGTTTTACCAGCTTTATCAGAACCTTTATCGGGATGTCTGGGCTAATTGGGATGTGAGATCGAAATTGATAGGGGTAGCTTAGAAAGGAGTCTTTTAGAGAATGCGAAAAATGAAAGCGGCTATGTTTTATGCTCCGGGAGATGTTCGGATTGAGGAGGTTGAAGTACCTCGAGTAGGCGACAGGGAGGTTCTGGTGAGGGTCAAGACCGCCCTAACCTGTGGAACGGATGTTAAGGGTTATCGCCGGGGCTATTCTTTATTTAAGCCTCCCTGTCTTTTCGGCCACGAATGGGCCGGGGAGGTGGTGGAAGTGGGAAAAAATGTGTCTCGATTCAAGGAGGGAATGAGGGTAGTGGGACATAATACCGCCCCCTGCGGCAGATGTTATTATTGTAAAAAGGGTTATCACAGTATGTGTGAGTTCCTAACCCGTAATTTGTTGTTAGGTGCCTATGCCGAATATATTAAGGTTCCCGCCGCCATTGTGGAGCAGAATCTATTTGAGATTCCCCATGAAATTCCCTATAAAGCAGCCGCGCTTTTAGAACCCTTATCTTGTGTAGTTTATGGCATTGATGAGGTTGGTATTCAACTGGGTGATACGGTGGTTATAAATGGTGCGGGACCCATTGGTCTTATGTTTGTAAGACTGGCCAAACTTAAAGGGGCAAGAGTGATTAGCTGTGATCTCTCGGAGGAAAGACTTGCTGTGGCTCGAAAGATGGGAGCAGACGAGACCATAAGCGTGGCTCGTACCAAAAATCAAGTAGCCTCAGTACGAGAGCTCACCGAAGACAAAAGGGGAGTAGATGTAGCCATAGAGGCAACTGGATTTCCTAAAGTCTGGGAGCTAACCGTCCTCATGGTAAGAAAAGCAGGTAGGGTTCTTCTCTTCGGGGGCTGCAAATCTGGTACCACTATCACAGTAGGTACAGAACTTCTCCATTATTCCCAGCTTACTTTAAAAGGTGTTTTTCATACTACTCCCAGGCATGTAAAGATAGCCTATGATTTGATTATGGGTCGCATGATGCCGGAGGATCTACTGGTAACCGCTGAGGTTCCCCTTAGTGAGACAGTAAAGGCCTTGGAGATGCATCTTCATCAG
>JBHIEA010000276.1:0-2573 GCA_046760365.1 bacterium | reverse complement strand
AATACTTGGGCCTCTTTCTTTTCCCAATCAAGGGGCCAGGCTATACCCAACCTCAGGATTAAAGAATATTTACCAAAGGGAAGAACCCTCAGACGAAACTCAGCTCCCCAACTACGTTTCAGCTTGAATTTTTTATTCCAGGCGTCTCCGGCATCATAAAAGAGAGCTGCTCCCAGTCGATCAAAATAAAGGTTGGGAGAGCCCCCGATTCTTTTGACCCACAAAAATCTATATTCCAGAGAAGAAAGAAAAAGGCTTTCCCCCCGCTCAAAGTCCCGGGGATAACCTCGGAGAGAATTTACCCCTCCCAAGGAGGCCAAAACCCTTACCTTCTCTTCTCGGTTTTCTATCTTGCGACCAAGCAGCCTTAAGGCAAAACTTCGGTTATTCTTGAAGCGTTCATAATCTTTAGCCTCTAGCTCATAAGCGGTATAATTTAGCTCACTACCTATATCGGGCCCCGAGTATTCTGCCCCCAGATAAAAGAGCCTCCCCCAACCCCCAAGGCCCGGATCACAAGTAGGAGTAAGGCTGGCAAATTGCCAGATCCCCTTAATTCTATTCATCCTGCCCCGCCAGGACTCCGGTGAAAGAGACATCAAACTTTTCCCGGACTCGGTATGAAAAAAAAGACCAAGAGCCTGTTTATCGGTGAGGGAATAGCTCAAGCCTGCCAGTGCTCCACTGGTGCGTCTCAGCTTATAGACTTCTCCCCAGACCGTAGGTTCAAACTGGCGGTTGACATAGGCAAGATCATACTGAAACTCCTCAGTTAGCAGACTAGAAACGTAAACATTGTGCTTTTCCAGGGTGTCAGAAGCGTAGGTATCTAAGGAAATATATGAACCATCAACACTGACGGAGACCCAGGGAAGGATATAGTGAAGTCGCAGGCGTGGACGATAGGGACGAGAAGAAAGGGAAAGGTCCGTTGCCCCATTGGCTTTATCCTTCGGATATTCAGCAATGATCTTAGAGGTTCTTTCAGGCTCAAGGTGAGTTAATTCGGCCCCGTTCAAGGGCTTGAGAGCCAGAAGATAAAGAGAAAACCTTTGTGCCTGATAGGCAGACACCACCACCTTCTTTTCATCGGAGCTAATGGCCGGCTCGAAGACCCCACCTCTCACCCGGGTATACTGCTTAAGTCTTTTGGTTACCAGATCAACTGAATAAAGGTTAAATACTCCTTGTTTTCGATTAGAAATAAAGTAAACTTTCCTGCCATCAGGAGAAAAGACCGGACCGCGATCATCGGCATCATCTAGAGTGAGGGGAAAAGAGCTTCTACTCTTTAAATCCAAAAGATATATATCCCTTTTCCCCTGGCGAAAAGAAGCAAAAGCTATCTTTTCCCCGTTGGGTGAAAAAGAGGGGGAGAAATTTTGGGTCAGTCCATCGTGATGGTTAGTGAGAGAAAAAACCCCACCGGTTTTAATTTCGAGAAGATAAAGATTTGAGTTTCCCCCCTCCTTTCTCACAAATACTATGCGGTCGCCGCTGGGGCAAAAAACTGGTTGACTCGCCCGTAGGCCGTAGGTTAGCCTTTTTTTTCTTTGAGTCTTCACATCAATAAGCCAAAGATCACTCAAAAAAGCTCTTTCAGGGGCAAAAAACTGGGTCTTTGAGTAAACGATCTTACCCCCGTCCGGCGAAAAAGAGAAATAGAGATTAACCTTCTTATCCAGCCTCTTGACCGTGGTCGTTCCTAAATCCATCAGATAAAGGTCAAAAATAGCATAATCATATCCCCGGTCAGAGGCAAAAGCAATTTTATCTTCCCCGGGGGACCACACGGGATGCATATTTTTCCTGCCCTGAGAAGTTAAGAGTGATTCTGGGGTGAGGAATGGATCGGATGCATCCTCTTTTTCCTGGCTATATTTACTCATGGTCCAATTTCGCCATTCAGTGTAGAGGGTAGAGGAATCCTTGCCTACCGCCGCCTTTAGAGCTTCATCAAAACTTAGAAACCGAGGCAGAGGATAGACCACCACCTCCCCGGTGGTGAGGCTAATCTGGCCTACGAGCTGGTAAATGGGCTGATTGCGAAGATGACTCAAAATCCCGGCGATCTTATCCTTTCCATAAGTTTGAAAGATATAGCGAACGAAACTGTCTGATTGATAGTAACCGGAAGTTCTTCCCCAGCCCTCAAAGAAATAAAAAGCGGCTAAATCTGCCTCCGACATAATGGCCCTCTGATGTGCCTCATCCCCCACTACCATTTGCTTTAAGGAGTGTAGCTGTTCTCCTTCATACTGAGCCAATCCTTCCACGAACCACATAGGGAGGACCAAATTGGCTATCAGCCGCCGTAAAGGAAAGACCGATTCCTGAATGGCGGCGAAGGTGACTGCATGGGTAAATTCATGAGCAATGACCTCTCTTGCCCAGGAAAAATCCCCCGAGCCTTGAGTAGGGTCTGATTGAGCCTGGATGACAATAGTTCCAGTTAAGATGGAGGTGTATCCTCCGGTGGTGTCACTGAAGTTTTCGATAATGATGGAGATCTTCCGAGAGGGCTGGTAGCCTAAATCAGAAGTAACGCCAGGATAGATCTCCTCGGCGATTCT
>JBHIEA010000275.1:0-2584 GCA_046760365.1 bacterium | reverse complement strand
GAAAAGAAAAGAGAAAGCTCTTCACTCTGATGCTGGTTCCTCATTCTCGAGGTAAGACCCGTCACCTCACCATATCCAAGCTTGCCTTTTCTTTAGCTTTCCTGGGATTTGGCTTAGCAATTGTTATTTTGTTTTTTTTCCTCATTGATTATTCTCAGATGAAGAACAAATTGGTTCGACTACGCGAATTAGAGAGAATAAACCAGATTCAGGCTGAGAAGATTCTCTCTCTGGCACAGAAAATAAAAAACTTTAGCCAGACTATGCAAAGATTACAAGAACTTGAGCAGAGAATAAGGTCATTAGCTGGAGTAGGGGGCGGCGAGATTAATGAGCAAAAATTGGGTCGAGGAGGACCGGGCCGCTACCTACTTCTTAAGGAGGACATAGATAAGAATGTGAAGAGTCCCCCCCCGTTCAAGTTAATTGGAAAAATTGAGGAAAACGTTGAGGTTCTCCGTGCTGAAGCCAAGCTCCGCGAAGCGGGTTTTGGGGAGATGGAGAAAGTCATCCTTGAGAAAAAAGATCTATTTGCTTCAACTCCCAATATTTTCCCGGTTCAGGGATGGATTTCTTCTGGATACGGTCAGCGTAGAAACCCTTTCAGCAAACGCAGGGAATTCCATCAGGCTCTTGATCTTGTTGCTCCTTGGGGTACTCCGGTAAAGGCGTCTGCTCAGGGAAGGGTCGTTTACGCTGGATGGAGGCAGGCGTACGGGCTTACCGTAGAGATGGAAGATGGTCATGGATATTCTACCGTTTATAGTCATCTTTCTCGCATTCTGGTAAAAAAAGGTGCATGGGTAAAAAAGGGTGAGATAATAGGTAGGGTAGGAAGTAGCGGCCACAGTACCGGGCCTCATCTTCATTTTGAAGTGTGGTTTCGGGGAAAAACGATTGATCCTTTAAATTTAATGGTAGAGCCCCTGGGATTGGGTGATTGATGGTAATAAGGATCAGTAGCGACTTGGGTGATGACCAAGATTCAATTTTTGATCGAGCCGCCAGGCGGGGGAGAGGAAAATGTTTAAGAGAGGAGAGAAGTTAAAGACTAACAGTGTAATAGGCAAGGAAACAGAGTTCAAAGGAAGCTTAAAAGATAAGGAGAGTATTCGTATCGACGGAAAATTTGAGGGACAGATCGAAGTGGGGGGAAATTTGACTGTGGGAGAAGATGCAATTATCAAAGCAAATATAAAGGCTAAATCGGTAAGCATCGGAGGTAAAGTGGTCGGTGATGTTAACTGTGAAGGAAAAGTAGAGCTTTTTTCCTCGGGTAGTTTAGAGGGCAAAGTAAAAGCTTCTGATTTGACTATTGCCGAAGGAGCTTTCTTTAATGGAGAATGCAGGATGGTTCCCTTAAGAGAGTTTTCCAGAGAAGAGAGTTCTAAGCCACAAGAGAAGTCAAAATCTAATGAATCCCAGGAAAAATAGAATGGGCGGCATAGCCAAGTGGTAAGGCAGAGGACTGCAAATCCTTTATCCCCGGTTCGAATCCGGGTGCCGCCTCCAAGCCCAGTTAGCTCAGTGGTTAGAGTGCTTGCTTGACATGCAAGAGGTCGCTGGTTCAAGTCCAGCACTGGGCACCATAGAGACAGTATTAGCAGGTAAGATTTTCAAAAACATTACCTATTCAAAAGTGATCAACTACGGGGCAACTTACTGAAGACTGAATGCTGAATGGTTATTGAAAAATTTTTAGAAAAACTAAACTGTTACCAACAGTAAATAGGGATGAGTGATTCCTATCGGAATTCGAGGAGCCGATGAGGTTAGAAGCTAAAGTTCAAGCCCAAGCAAGCCTGGAGGTTTTGCGCCACAGTACTTCCCACATCATGGCGCAGGCTGTTAAAAGAATTTTTCCTCAGGCAAAATTGGGCATAGGTCCCCCCATTAAGGATGGTTTTTATTATGATTTTGATCTAGATGGGGCAGCTCTTTCTCAAAATTTACCTCAGATTGAGGCCGAGATGAAGAGAATAATTGGCGAGAATCTTTCCTTTGAAAAGAAAATAGTTACCAAAAAAGAGGCTGAAAAAATCTTTAAAGAAAGAAATGAGCCCTACAAATTGGAGCTTTTAGGAGGCATACCCGATGATGAGGTTACCTTGTATCAACAGGGTGAATTTATCGATCTATGCCGAGGCCCTCATCTAAAAAGAACAGGGGAGGTGAAATTTTTTCGCCTCCTTTCCCTGGCCGGGTCATATTGGCGGGGGAAGGAAGAAAATCCGATGTTGTCGCGCATCTACGGAACGTCATTTTATACAAAAGAAGAGCTGGAGGATTACCTAAAGCAGTTAGAAGAGGCAAGCAAAAGAGATCATCGAAGGTTGGGCAGGGATTTGGATCTTTTCAGCATTTCGAGCGATTTGGGAGCAGGACTTGTAGTTTACCATCCTAAAGGGGCACTTCTCCGAGAGATTATAGAAAACTTTGAGAAAGAAGAGCATTTCAAAAGGGGATATCAAATGGTAAAAACCCCTCACCTTTCTCGAGCTAAACTCTGGGAACAGTCAGGGCATCTTGACTTTTACCGAAAGAATATGTATCTTTTCTCCTCAGGAAAAGAAGACTATGTAAT
>JBHIEA010000274.1:0-2628 GCA_046760365.1 bacterium | reverse complement strand
TTCTTGCGCTCGATAATCTCTCGTCTCAGTTGCTCGTTTGACTTCACCAACTCAGCGGAGCGCTCTTTAACGCGTCGTTCCAACCCGTCACGAGCTACCTTCAGCGCCTCTTCCGTCCGTTTGCGCTCGGCAAGGCTCTTCTCCAAACGTTGCAGCAAGTCGGTCTTACGCCAAGCGGCAGCCATCTGATGGGCAAAGGCAGTGACGGCTGGTTTTTCATCTTGGCTCAGGTCATTCGACTGCACCGAGAGCACACCGATGACCTTATCTGCCGCTATCAGGGGAGCCGGGATCGTCTTCGAAACCTTCAACATTTTCGCTATTTGCCCAGCGAGTCTCTTGGCAGAGCCAGGTATTACAGGCTGCAACAGCTGGCGTACGACCTCCTCCACATCCTCTACAAAGACAGTCTTCTTCTCCCAGACGACTTTTCTATATACATCTACATTCTCGATGAGTATTGGAAAGTCCTTCCCTTTAAGACCCACTAGCTTCTCAAGGGGCCTTATCGCTGCGGCCGGGTAGGTCCAGTATCCCGGGTAGAGCCTCTTCTGGCTCTCATCTGCGAGGAAAACTATACAGGAGAAGCCTAGTTTCCTGAGTTCTCCTGCCACTGCGCTGAATATCTCTTCTGGTGTCAGGGCTTGCTCCATGGCTACAGCTGCTTGATTCAGCGCTTGCAGCAATCGTTCCGCCCGCTTGTGCTGGATTTCTGATGCTTTTAATTCGGCAATCCGTTGGCGTAAGACTGTCAGTTCATTCCTGAACTCATCTTTGGTTTTGTCTTCATCTTCCATCTTGAGGAGCCTCCTAAAATAGGCTGCAATTGCACCTAGTTCATATGCGATAGCGCTCTTCCTGAAAGATTTCTCGACGTTTTTAATTGGTAGCAAATCTCCGATTGTTAGAGCAAGTTTTTTGCCAATCGAAGCCCCCAGGACTGAACTTTTCTCTCGATTATCTCCAAAGGCTCATTTATTAAGGATTTGTGCCGAGAAAAATCAGTAAATTTGTCTTCCCAGAGTACACATACTTCTTAAGGTTCTTTCACGTATGGACAAGTTTGTATCCCATTGTCAACTTGGGCCGCCAAATTATTCAATCTCGGCCCCTAGCATGATTACGATTTGGACATTTTTGTACATGCTGGTAAACTCACCATTTGTCTACTCATCCTCAAAGAGGATTCCTTGTTGCGAAGTTTCTGGGGAAGAGAAGGGTAGGGGAGTTTCCTTAGGGGAAGGCTCTCTGGTCTCTTTTTTGGTCTTTTTTTCTGCCGCGGGTTCTTCATAAAAGTTTAACAGTTCGGAATGAGCCGTAATTAGAGATCTTAGCTTGGTGAGAAAGAGTTTCTTTTGTCCTTCTAGTTTGGCAATCTCCTCTTTTAGCTTCCCTAGTTTCTGCTCGCTTTTATCCAGTGTCCTTTTGGCTTTTAATTCTGCCTCCTCGAGGATTAATTTAGCTCTTTCCTGGCTACTTTCAGTAATTAGTCGGGCGCTTCTTTGGGCTGAGACCAGAGCTTCCTCCAGTTTTTCTTCTCTTGAATTATACTTCTCTAACTCTTTTTTTGCTTGATCCAGCTCCTCCAATAAGGCTTCATTTCTTTTTAGAAGCTCCTCATAGTCTTTTTTTATCTGCCTTAAGAATTCATTTACCTCTCCTTGATTATATCCTCTAAAGGAAAGCTCAAATTTCTTCCTCTCAATTTCAGAAGGATCTATAGCCATAGCTTTTTCCTTATCTATTTTCTTAGCTCTCTCGCTCTTTCTGTACCCCGAATTACTGCCTGAACCAGACGGCTTCTGAACCCTCCTTTTTCTAAAACCTTAAGTCCCTCACTGGTGGTACCTCCGGGAGAGACAACCGAGCTTCGGAGCTCCTCCAGAGAAATTCCACTTTCTTTAACCATTTTTGCGGCTCCCAGGGTGGTCTGGATGGCCAATCTCAAGGCTATTTCCCTACTGAGTCCTGCCTTTATTCCCCCCTCAATTAAGCCGTCAAGAAAGGTATAGACATAAGCCGGTCCACTTCCACTTAATCCGGTTACTGCATCCTGGAGTTCCTCAGGGATTTCTATTATCTCCCCGGCTGCTCCCAGAATTTCCTTTACTGTCCTGATGTTCTCGATGTTTGTACCTCGGGAGGGGGAAATGGCTGATATTCCTTCTCCAATCAAAGCTGGCGAATTGGGCATAACTCTAACTACCGGGATCTCATCACCTAACTTTTCCCTAATATAGGAGGTAGTAATCCCGGCAACCACGGAAACTATGAATTGAGAAGACCGAATTTCGTTTCTTAAGTGTTCCAGAACTTCGGAAATGTCCTGTGGTTTGACGGCTATGAATATAATGTCAACTTTTTTTATCATCGGTTTTATTTCGACCAAGGTGTTAACTCCTCTTTGTGAAAAGAAAGAAAGCCTTCTCGGAACCTTGTCACAAACCCATAAACTCTTAGAAGAAACAAGCCTCTTTGCTAGAATGGATCTAATTAAAGCTGATCCCATCCTGCCCGCTCCAATGAAGCCGATTTTCTCTTTTAGCATTCTAGTCATTATCCTCCAAAAATGACTCTACCGAGCCTTAGCATATTTGATCCTTCTTCCACAGCCACAGGAAAGTCATC
>JBHIEA010000273.1:0-2642 GCA_046760365.1 bacterium | reverse complement strand
GGGGAAATCACCACCACTGTTTCAAAGGAGAGGCCCTCCAAAAGCTTGAACGCATATGCCGCCACTTGTCCGGAATAAACGTAACCAGCATGTGGAGCGATCAAGGCTATGATCTTCCCCAAAATTGGCTCTTTTTTTGCGTTCTTGAAAAATTCGGTCAGTTCTTTGGTTAAAGCCACCGGATCTCCGGTGTAAAATTGACCTGCCACCGCAGGCTTTCTTACTTGTCCCATTTTAAATCTTCCCTCCTTCTTAGTATCTTCCTCTGCTTGGGAATTTGACTGCTTGCCACAATTTGACACATAAGCAAAGAGTGATAACACTACGAAAAGAATAAAGGGTAAAATTAAATTTCTTCTCATCTTCTCTCACCTACATTGGGTTCTGGTGTAGTTGCGCACTAATTCTCAATAGATTCCCTATATACTCCCGACAGATTAAACAGATTAGCACCGTCTCATATTTGTTAGTTGCTTAGCTTTGGCAGATGAAATATAATAGAGGGACAGCACCAGAGAAAGCTGACTATAAGAAAATGAGAGATTAATAGACTACGACAATGCAGTATTAGAAAAAACACTGAGAGTTATGCGTCCCGCACTTTGCGGGACGAATCTCTGTCAGAAAAGAGGAGACTCCTTTCCTGTAGCTCCTGCGTCCACCCTCCAGTGTACGAGTTACTCCGCCTTTGGCGGGAACTCAACTGACCTTATTCGGAGTGGCAGGCAGGAAAGGAACTCCAAGCTTTCTTGCGGGTTTATTAACCCGAAGGAGGTGTCGGAGTCTTCCTGCCATCTGATCCAGAGTTATGATTATTTACACCGATACCAATTTTTTCGGGCTGATAAGGTTCGTTATGCAAAACATGATAAATAACCAGAAGGAGTTTTCTAATAACCGCACAAACAGCCACCATTTTAGGTTTGCCTTTGGAGAGGAGATGTTGGTAATAAGCAGCCAGCCTGGGATTTCGTTTAATACAAGAGATAGCCATATAATAAGCGATGGTTCTGAGGAAGGGATTCCCCTTTTTAGAGATTTTAGGTTTTTTATGGACGGAGGAACCGGATTTGAATTCTTTAGAGGCAATACCGGTCAATTTAACCAAAGCTTTAGGGGAACGGATAGAATTGGGATCACCCAGTTCCGCCATAAATCTAGCCGCAGCTTTTGTGGCAATACCCTCAATAGTAGTGAGCAGAGAGACCCAGGGGGAAGCAAGATTAATCAAAGAATCAGTTACTTGTTGAATTTGGGTTCGATAAAGGGTGACTCTTTGCAAAGTTCTGTTAAGCGAGGAAATGGCAGATTTATTGGGCACCGCGATGGAGGAGCGCATAAGCTGGATAAGTTTTTCGGCTTTTCTTCTTCCGATGATGCCATTGCCATATTTTTTAAAGACAGAAGTAAGATTTTCAATGCCGAGATTAACTATCTCAGCGGGAGTGGGAGCAACCGAAAGGATAGCCAAGGCAATTTTACCGAAGAGGTTGGAAAAGAAGGAAGTGAACTCCGGGTTAACTTCTGCTAAAAGGGATTTGATCTGGATTTTTTCTCTGGCCAGTTTTTTAGTAAGATCCAGGTATTCCCGATGGAGTTTTTGAAGTTCCCTGAACACACCTTGAGGAAGTCTGGCGGGAGTAGCTTTTCCATCTCTAAAGAGTTTAGCAATAGTTTTAGGATCCAGTTCATCCAGTTTAGAGGCGGCGGGGTCATCTGCGATGCGTTGATGGAAGACTTGTTCGGTAGAGACAATATACAAAGGCCATCCTTTATGGATGACCGCATAACCCAGAGGTTTCCAATAGGGTCCGGTAGGTTCAAGGACCACCGCCATATGGGGAATAGAAAATTGATGGAGTCTTTCTTGAACTTCATTAAAGAAAGTAGCAAAGCCCTGGCACGAATTAGGGAAAGAGAAATCTTTTCCAATTATTTTAGCCGAGCTTTTGAGCTCACAATGAGCGTAGTGAACTTTTTTATGAATGTCCAGGCTGACAATCAGGACATCACTGTTACCGTTACTCATAGACTATCACCTCCAATGTTTTTAAGTGATGCCCTTCTAAAAACAGAAGGGCTAGCGCCAGAATGTAAATTTTCTGATGCTAACCCAATTTTTATTATACCAAAATTAAAGGCAAATAGAAAGTGAAAAAATTCAGTTTCGGATACCCAAAAGGAAATGGAGTTAATCAAAAATTCACCAGAGTCTTTCTAAAAGACTCATAATCATACAGGAGGAGGTGAGCACCAATAAAGGTTAAGGAAATCAGAGTTAACCGAAGAATTCGGATCCCTCAGGTGAGGGTAATTGGAGCAGATGGAGAACAGATAGGGATAATGGCAACCAGAGATGCCCTTCGCTTAGCTCAGGAAAAAGGTTATGATCTGGTGGAGGTTTCGCCTCAGGCCAAGCCGCCTGTGTGTAAAATAATGGACTATGGAAGGTATAAGTATGAGTTAAGTAAAAAGGCGAAGGATGCTAAAAAGAAACAGCGTTTTTGGCAGTTGAAGGAGATGAGGTTCAGGCCCAAGACCGAGGATCACGATTACACCTTCAAAATGAAACACATTCGAGAATTTCTGTCTCAGGGAAACAAGGTAAAGGTCTTTGTGGGGTTCAGAGGCAGAGAGATAGG
>JBHIEA010000272.1:0-2645 GCA_046760365.1 bacterium | reverse complement strand
TTTAGTCTAAATTTATCCCCTTCCTTTATTAATACCTGAATTTTTTTTTCTGCCTCTTCTAGCCTTTTTTCACAAAAGTCAATTAGTTTCATACCCTCTTCAAATCTCTCCAGAGCTCCATCCAGGGAGAGACTGCCCTGTTCCAGCTCCTGAGTAATTTTTTCCAGTCTCTCCATCGCTTCCTCAAACTTCACTCTCATCCTCCCTCTGATAAATCCGAGAATATAGCGTTCCCCGATGTAGTTTTATCCTCACCCTTTCTCCTTCCTTAACCTGCCGGGAGGCGGTAATTATCTTTCCCTTGGGATAGCTAAAGCAAATACTGTAGCCTCTCTTCAGAGTAGATAAGGGAGAAAGATCCCGGAGTCGGTTTTTTTCGAAAGACATCCTCTGTTTTTCTTTCTCTATTCTGAGTTTGCCCAGACTCTCTAATTTTTCTCGCAGTCTATCCAGTTTCTCCTTCGAAAGTTTTATCCTTTTCCAGGGAGACAATTGTCTTAGACCATAGGCCAGACTTGAAAGTCGATTTCTTGCCAGCTCCTGCTTCTGAATCAGGCGAGAACAGATCCTTCTTTCAAAGTCATCTATTTGCTGGCTAAGATCCTCTATTCCTCGGTAAGGCTGTCGGAAGACAAGGGAATTCTTTATTTTATCAAGACCGGCCCGAGCCATGCCTAGATAGTTATTGACATGATGAGAGATTCTCTCTTGCTTAGCTTTTAATAGCTCCAGGAGGTCTTCCTTTTTTGGAATTATGAGTTCGGCTGCTGCTGAAGGAGTGGGGGCTCTCTCGTCAGCTACAAAGTCGGAGATGGTTGCGTCCATTTCGTGTCCTATTGCAGATACGATAGGGATGTGAGAATCGTAAATGGCCTCGGCGACTATCCGCTCGTTAAAACTGAAAAGATCCTCGAAAGATCCCCCGCCTCTTCCCACAATTATTACATCGACTTTACCGTAATCATTTAGATCCCGAATGGCTTTAGCAATGGCTTGTGGAGCTTCTTCTCCCTGAACCCGGCAGGGAGAAAGAACAATCTCCACATTAGGAAAACGTCCATCAAGAACAGTAAGGACATCTCTGATGGCCGCCCCTTCAGGGGAAGTAACCAATCCTATTCTTTGGGGAAGATAGGGTAGGGCAACTTTGTGTTCACTCTCAAAGTAGCCCTGGCGCTTGAGTTCTTCTTTTAATTGCTCAAATCGAAGATAGAGTACACCTTCCCCGAGAGGAAGAATTTCCTGGACATAGAGCTGATACTTTCCCTGAGGTTTATAAACTCCGATACTTCCCCGGGCTACGACTTCCAGTCCGTTCTTAATCATAAACTTTAGAGTATCGGCCCTATCCTGAAACATAATGCAGGAAAGAAGCCCCTCTTCATCTTTGAGGGCAAAATATAGATGTCGGGAAGGTGCTTTAAAATTTGAAATCTCACCCCTTACCCAGATGTCCTGCAGGGCCTCATCGTCTTCCACCAGCCTCTTTATATACCTGGTGACCTCACCTACCGTGTAAATATGAACTGACGGCATTTTCTTCTCTAAAACTGAATTCTAGATTCATCGAGGTAGGTCTAAAATAGCAAATTCTCTCTCATTGTCAAATTTAATCGCCAGCAATCAAAAAAATCTCGCCTCCGGTTGGGGGTTGACAAAAATTTAATTTTAACAACACTGGATAGTAGAATTGTAGAAGAAAGGGTCAACTTGCCTATTGACTCATATTTTTCCTCTGGACAAGATAAACGAGGCAATGGAGACCTTTGTTAAGAGGGTAGGAGAGGTGATAAAGGCGGTCATCAAACCGTAAGGAGGAGTAAAGTGTCTAGTCAAAACAAGGAAAATGAGGTATGGTTGACAACAGAAAATCCTGCTATTGTTTTTGAAAATACCGACGTGGGCAGGCTAAAGAAGGAGATCTGGGATGCATCAGAAGCCGAGATTGATGCGATTCTGGCTGAATATGAGGTACCCTCCCCTCCAGAGTTAGGCAAGCCCGGCAGTTACATCCAGACTACAGTTCGTCAGAAACTCATCGAAAACAGGAGCAAGAACGATATCGTTATTGTTCCCGTGGGATGTACCGAAAATCATGGTCGGCATACCATCTCTGGTCTGGATACCTTCATGGTGACCCAGATTGCTGAGGCCCTACGTAGATATACCGCTAAAGAGGATCGAGCAGTTAATCTTGCCCTACCCCCTCTCAATTATGGGGCTCATCCCTATCATCATCTGGGGATGCCGGGTACGGTGATCATGCCGGATGATGTGGTGCGGGAAACCCTCATCTACGTAATGCTTGGACTGTGGAACGATGGCTTTCGTAAACAGATTATAATCAATAACCACGGACAGCTCTGGGTATTGGAGACAGCTTTACATGAGTTTACTAAAAGATACCAGCTTCCGGGAATCTTCCAGGTATTGGACTGGCATCGAGGAGTGAGAGAATTCTTTTATCCGGTTGGACGTCCGGACAGCCTCCAGACCCAGTTTGTCCACGCGGATGAGTCAGAGACCTCGGTGGCTCTCTTGATGTTCCCTGAAGGGATGGTTAAAATGGGCCTTGCCCAGGACACCGAAGGAGAAGGATTTCTTCCTGATGGTCACTTTGACAAATCAGTGGATCCATTACGCCG
>JBHIEA010000271.1:0-2654 GCA_046760365.1 bacterium | reverse complement strand
TACATAAACCACACTAAACTCACAGCTACCACCTTGTTGCTTGCACCTTAACTCCTTCAAAGAACGGTTATGGAAATTCTTCAATGGACGACTCCGCAGCTAAAAAACAGCCTAAAACCCAGAGTACCCCACATTTAGTCCATTCTGTCCACCTACTCAGGGTAAACGAATCCTAAATTGCCAAGCGGGCCCGAGGGACAAATAATTTTCTCACCATAAATCTACCATAGTAAGAGGCCTCCCAGAGAATAACCGTTATTTGCGGATGCAAGCCTGTAACGTATTTTGCTTTTTAAGACACTCTGCAGAATAGGAGGAAAAGATGAGAAAGAAAGTAAAGATAGTGGGAGCTATTGCAGGATTAGGGATAGTTTTGATGGCTACTTTGACTTTTGCCCAACAGCCTAGTCCTCAGTTTCCGCAAGTTCCCCTTCAACGCTTTCAGCCTCCCATCACTGGAGGAGAACAACTGGTTGACCCCATCTCCTACCCTGCGGACTGGAATGTAGAAGAGCAGCAATGTGGAGTTGCCTTTACCTGTCAAGAGCGAGCAGAACTTGACCTACTACTGGTTGAGGACCAACAACTGCTTTCTCAGGGACCTTTGGCGATAGTCTATACTCTGGAGCAGCAGATTAGTTCTCAGGCTTCCGATTATCAAAGGGTATCGGCAGTGAGTACTCAGATAAGTCAATACCCCGGTGCCAGGCTTACCTATACGAGCACCTCTCCTGGGGGATATCCTGAGAAGGGAATGCTGGTGGGAGTAGTAACGACACCGCACAGAGGTTTTCTCATAATCTGCACTGCCCCGGCTGATATTTTTGGTCAAGTCGAGGCGACGTTTAACCAAATGCTCTCGAGTTTTCGAGAATCCGGAGAGATGAGAAGGACTCCAGAGGAGCCCCCCGTATTAGCCAAAGAGAGGGCAACAGTGACTCGATTCAAGACCTTCAAGTACATTGACAAGCAAGAAGGCATGGGTATCGAAGCTTTTCGGATGCTTATCCCCTCCGACTGGCAGTTTGAAGGTGGTATCAGATGGATATTAGACAATCCTCGTCTGCCTGCGGTAGCAGGTTTTCGAGTCGGAAATCCTGAGGGGGAAGAGCAATTTGAAGTGTTTCCCACTCAGGCATTTTTCTGGACTGACAACGAAACGGTACTTTCTATGTTTCCAATAGGTTCGCGGTATTTTGGGCATGAAGTGCATCCCCTGGTTAAACCTGTTGAGGCCCTCAAGCAAATTGTTGTCCCAAGGTTCAGAGGAAATGTTTCTAACTTACGAATTGTCAATGAAAAACTCCTTCCTGAGCTTGCTGAAGCAGTTGGAGCAGGAACAGAGGCCCAGCCTGGTGTATTCAGCTCAGCAGAGGCAGCAAAAATACAGATTGAATACGACCTCAACGGAATAGGTATGGAAGAGGAGATTTACACGGTAATTCAATCGCATTCTTTCCCTATTCAAGTCTGGGGCCAAATGCGCACCCATACTCTTTGGTATGTAGACTATATTTTCTCCTTCAAAACAGAAAAAGGGGAACTTGATGCCAATTCCAAGACCTTCCAGACCATTGCTTACTCTTTCCAGTTAAATCCACTGTGGTTCAGTAAATTTATTCAGGTTGTTGAATACTTAATTAAAAACGAGATTCACATTATTAAAAGCTGGGGTGAATTGGGCAGGATTATCAGCCAGATAGGTAGCGAAATTAGAGATGAAGATATGGACCGCTGGAACCAGAGACAGGCAGCCAAGGATAAAATGGTTGATAACTTCTGCCAGTACATTAGGGGGGTGGAGAAGTATTACAATCCCATAGAAGGAAAACCTGTGGAGCTCCCTAGTGGCTACCAGAAGGCTTGGACCAACAGTCTGGGAGAGTACATCCTTTCTGAGAACCCCAACTTTAACCCGAACATTGGCTCTCCCATAAATTGGCAGCCGATCAAGAAAACACAATAATATAGTCCACTCTCCTTGCATAAAAAGAAGTAGACAAAGGGTATGGACCGGGGTGAAATGTCCGCTGGGCGCTTTGATCGACAGGTGATTTCCCCGACCGTAATTCCGGGTCTCTTCCGATATATTATCTATCTTGTCGTCCTCATTTTGCATAGAGGTTTGGTTTGGCAGGAATCTTCTCACCCAGAGTTTCGCTACCGGATGCGAAACCTGGCTTTACTGAATACACCTTATTAAGAGCCATCCTGTTAATGAGGCCGGACAGTAAAGGAGGCTAGGAGTACTTTCCGTAATCACGGGCCATATCAAACATAGCCACAACATTCTCTGGAGGAACATCAGCCTGAATGTTGTGCACCGAATTGAATACGAACCCTCCCCCTTCTGCTAAATGGTCAATCCTCTTCTTTACCTCCTGTCTTACTTCGTCCGGTGTGCCAAAAGGTAAGACTCTCTGGGTATCACATCCACCCCAAAAGGTTAGTTCTTCTCCAAACTCTTTCTTTAGTCTTTTGGTATCCATATTCTTTGCTGAAACCTGGATCGGATTCAGGATATCTATTCCGATTTCAAGCAAATCCCCAATAAATGGATATACCGATCCACAACAGTGATAGAACAACTTGGCTCGGGTTCTCTTTTTTATTGACTCAAATAGCTGCCTTTGAAGAGGCTTTACTAATTTTCG
>JBHIEA010000270.1:0-2672 GCA_046760365.1 bacterium | reverse complement strand
ACTTCCCCCATAATCCTCACCGCAAGACCCGGACCCGGGAAAGGCTGTCGATTCAGGATTTTTTCTGGCAGCCCCAACTCCTTAGCCAGAATCCTTACTTCATCCTTAAATAGATCCCTTAGAGGCTCGAGAAGCTTAAAACGAAGATCAGTGGGAAGACCCCCTACATTATGATGGCTCTTGATGATAGCTGATGGCCCACCTTTTGCGGAGCGACTCTCAATCACATCAGGATAGAGAGTGCCTTGAGCGAGAAACTCTACTTTACCCATTTTCCTAGCTTCTTCTCCAAAAACCCGAATAAATTCCTCGCCAATAACCTTTCTCTTCCTCTCGGGATCAGATATTCCAGCTAATTTCTTCAAGAACCTTTCCTCCGCCTCCACATAGTGCAGGTTCAGATGAAAGTGATGGGTAAAGGTATTGACTACCTCCTCTACCTCCCCGGCACGGAGAAGACCGTTGTTAACAAAAACGCACGCCAGTCTATCTCCAATGGCCCTGTTTACCAATACAGCCGTCACCGATGAATCCACCCCTCCGCTTAAACCGCAGACAACCTTTTGGCTGCCTACCCTCTTCCTTATCCTCTCCAGTGAATAATCAATGAAAGAGCTCATAGTCCACTGAGGGGAGCATTTACATATTTTAAAGAGAAAATTCGCAATCATATTTTTTCCCTGAGGAGTATGGGCAACCTCTGGGTGGAATTGGACCCCATACAATCTGCGTTTCTTATCTCTCATACTAGCTAGAGGGCAATTTTCGGTATGGGCAATTGCCTCGAAGCCGGGAGGAAGTTGGGCTACCCGATCCCCATGGCTCATCCAGACGGTTAGAGGAGACTTCAGCCCATAGAATAGATCCTTATCATCCTCTACCATGAGCTTGCTCTTTCCGTATTCCCTTTTCTTAGCCGGAGCAACCTTTCCCCCCAAAAGCTGAGCCAGAAGCTGCATGCCATAGCAGATCCCTAAAACCGGGATTCCTAATTGAAGAATCTTTCGATGGGGAAAAGGAGCCCCCTTTTGGGCCACACTGGCCGGACCACCGGATAAGATGATACCCTTAGGATTTAGGCTGATCAATTTAGAGGGCGTTATATTAAAGGGGAAAAGCTCACAGTAAACTTCGCTTTCCCTCACCCGACGAGCAATGAGTTGATTGTACTGAGAGCCAAAATCAAGAATGACTATCCTCTCACCATAGAGTTTGTCAGGCACTGGCTTACTCCCTAAAACTTCAGCAGAATTCCCCGCGATTTTAGATAAAGCTTTGCTTCTCTATAATTCTTAAATTTCCCACTCCATAACCAACGACAGCAATCACTTTTGCCTTTAAGACGAGAGACCTATATCTTAAACCACCATTTATCAAAGTCTTTATTCATGAGCCTTAAATGCATCTTCCTCTCAGGCTATTCTATCATATTTGAAGCCTTGAGGCAAGTAATTTTGGGTCATTTGAAAGCCTACCAGGATGTGTGTCCGGTAATCATTATTGGCGGGACCGCAAGAGACTTTTTAGGCGAATATATGGCCGAGGGTCTAATTGTGATATTAGGGCCCAACCAGAAAGCATAGGTCCCTATAGGGGAAAGCTATGTTGGCACCGGTATGCATGGGGACAGGATCTATATCAAGAACGGCTATCATCTCGCCATAAAGTCTATCAAATACCGGCCTACCCCCTAAATCCTTACAGGAATTCCCCGGGATTTTAGATAAAGCTTTGCTTCTCTGACAGAGTACTCCCGATAATGAAATATGGAGGCAGCCAGAGCAGCGTCGGCGTTGGCTCGGGTAAAAACTTGGTAAAGATGTTCCAGATTTCCCGCTCCTCCAGAGGCAATTACCGGAATGGCAACCTCATCAGAGACCGCTCTGGTTAGTTCAAGATCATAACCTTGTCTGGTCCCATCTTTATCCATGCTGGTCAAAAGGATCTCTCCCGCGCCCAAACTTTCCATCTTCTTGGCCCATTCTAGAACATCAATCCTGGTAGGCTTTCTTCCTCCATAAATATAGACCTCCCAAGCTAAAGATGAACCAGAGACCTTTTCTGTACCGGGCACCCTTTTACCGTCAATGGCTACCACGATACACTGGCTGCCGAATCTAGCCGCTGCTTCTCCCACCAGATCTGCATTTTTCACCGCGGCAGTGTTAATAGAAACCTTGTCAGCGCCAGATTTTAAGAGATTGTGGATATCCTCAAGACTTCGGATCCCACCTCCTACGGTAAGGGGCATGAAAACCTCTTCCGCGGTTCTTTCCACAATGTCAAGGATGATTTTTCGGTGCTCAGGCGAAGCAGTGATGTCTAAATAGGTTAGCTCGTCTGCCTCCTGTTGCTCATAGGCCTTGGCATTCTCCACCGGATCCCCAGCATCTCGAAGTTTCACAAAATTTATTCCCTTTACTACTCTGCCATCCCTGACATCCAGGCACGGAATTATTCTTTTAGTCAGCATTTTGTTTAACTAAATCTCCAAAGTTTTTCAAAATCCTCAGCCCCAACTTTTGACTCTTCTCTGGATGAAACTGACAGGCGAAGATATTATCTTTGCAGATACCGGAAACAAATTCAACTCCATAGGGGGTGGTAGTGGCGACAATATCTTCATCTTCGGGAATCACGTAATAGGAATGAACAAAGTAAAAATAGGACCC
>JBHIEA010000269.1:0-2689 GCA_046760365.1 bacterium | reverse complement strand
ATAGGGTACCAGTAGATTATTGGGCAGTCCCAGAAGTTAATGAGATCCTTCTGAAAAAACTCGGAATTGAGAAAGAAAATGATCTTTTAAATAGGTTAGAAGTAGACGTACGCTATGTAAAACCCTCTTACGCTGGCTCGGACTTTAAAGAACAACCTGATGGAAGCCTGCATAGGAAACTTTCGGATGGAACATTGATTGATATCTGGGGAGTGAAGCGAAAAAAGGTCAACTGGGGAAGAGGAACTTATTTGGAGGTGATTGAATCACCCCTGACAGATGCTAATTGCGTGAAGGAAATCGAAGATAATACCTGGCCCAGCGTGGAGGACTTTGATTATCAGTCAATTTCTCGACAATGTAGTAAGTATAAAGATCTAGCCATTATCTTAACCGGCGATAGATTAACTACCCGGGCAAGTGTATTTAAGTTAGCCATGTATCTTAGAGGAATGGATAAATTCCTCATGGATTTAGTGTTAAATCCAATGTTAGTAGAGGCTTTGGTAGCAAAATTACTAGAGTTTCACCTTGAACATAACCGGCGAATCTTCGAGGCTGCGGCTAAAGAAATAGACGTATTTATGTTGGGAGATGATTTTGGCAGTGAAAATGGGTTACTCATTAGTTTACCTATGTTTCTGAAGTTCTTTAAGCCAGCCTTGCGATGCCTGATTGATTTGGCTAAAAAATTTAATTTGAAGACTATGCTTCATTCCTGTGGTGGGATAAGGGAACTCATTCCGGATTTTATCGAAATGGGCCTTGACATATTAAACCCTATTCAAATCCGGGCCCAAGATATGGATCCTAAAGAACTTAAAAGGCAGTTTGGCAGGGATATATGTTTTCATGGTTCTATAGATATACAGAAAGAACTGCCATTCCGAACTCCTGATGAGATAAGAAATATCGTTAGATCACGAATCAATATCTTAGGGGAGAACGGGGGGTTTATCTTAGCTCCTTCTCATAATTTGCAGCCGGATATCCCGGTTGACAATATAATAGCAATGTATACCACGGCGCGTGATGTGCCAGGAACAGAATAACGAGAGAGAAAGAAGGAACAGCAGACGGGGTGAATCTTCAGTAAGAAGAATAATGTAAAGGAGAGATAAAACATGTTTTTCAAAAAGGAAATCAAGTTACAGGAGCTTATGCAACAGCATATACGGACCATAGACGAGGCAGTAAATTCCTGGAAAGAAGCTTTTTCCCTATATCTCGAAGGCGATATGAAGAACTTTGACGCTAAGGCGTTGGTAACCATCGAACTGGAAAGCAAAGCGGATGAGTTACGCAGAGAGGCACAACTCCTCCTCTACAAGGGAGCCCATCTTCCTGCGTTCCGGGAGGATCTCCTGGATCTTCTGGAACTTACAGATACTATTGCTGATGATGCGGAAAGAGGTGTCGATTTTCTCCGGATAGAGAATCCTGTAATTTTACCTTCTTGGAATCAAGAAATAAAAACAATTGTAGAAAAGAGCCAACAGGCCTTTATCTTTTTCAAGGAAGCGTTTGCAACACTATCTAAAGACCGCTCAGCTACGCTCTCTTCAACGGACCAGGTGCGAAAAGCGGAAAAAGAGGTAGATAAGCTGCAAGACGATTTGATGCAAAAGGTTTTTCGGTCCCAATTGAGCCTTGCCCATAAGCTGCAGGTGCGCGATCTTGTCCTGACCATAGGATACGTCTCCGACTCCTCTGAGAATGCTTCGGATAAGGTAGCACTCATGGCGATAAAGGGAAGAGTCTAATGCTCCTTTTATTGATGACTACGGTGTATCTGGGTTGGGCTCTGGGAGCAAATGACACTGCTAATGTTTTTGGAACTGGTGTTGCCAGTGACCTCATAAGCTACAGACTCGCTACTATTCTGACGGCGGGATCTGTTATACTTGGGGCGATAATAGAGGGGCCAAAAGTGATGGACACTGTGGGACGATTTACCACCTTGAGTCTTTCTACCGCTTCTGTGGCCGTGTTATCTGCTGCCGTAATTGTTACATTGATGACCTCTTTAAAACTCCCGGTGTCCACTTCCCAGGCTATTCTGGGAGCGATAGTGGGTATTACCGTATCTATAGGGGGTTGGAGCGCTGTGCCCCAAGATAAGCTAACGAAAATAATTTTGTGTTGGCTTTTTACCCCCCTGGGAGCGATGGCCATATCAGCCGCTCTATTTATAAGCTTGGCTCCCCTTGTAAACAAAATTAGATCGTTAATCACCTTTGCACTCATCATGAAATTAGGGATAATAGCCGTCGGATGTTATGGAGGATATAGTTTAGGGGCAAATAATGTAGCTAATGTCACCGGAGCTTTTGTGGGGACAGACCTGATCGGACCTCTGGGAGGAGCTGTTATCGGTGGAGCAGCCATTGCCATAGGTGCTCTCACCTATAGCAGGGGAGTTATGTTAACTGTGGGGAAAAAGATCTTTCCTCTGGGGTCTTTCTCTGCCTTTAATGCTATTCTTGCTGTAGCCATAACCCTGCAGCTTTTTACTGAACTGCGCGTTCCTGTTTCTAACTCGCAAGCCATTGTTGGATCTATCGCGGGTATAGGACTGTTGCGCGGGACACAAGCCATAAATAAAAGGATGCTTTTCAGAATTTTGATTGGCTGGATTGCTACACCTATATTGGCTGCAAGTCTATCATTCATCCTGCTTACCTTGTAG
>JBHIEA010000268.1:0-2737 GCA_046760365.1 bacterium | reverse complement strand
CTGGCTATGACCGCTATCTTGATAAAAAGAGAAATACTGCTTCTTGTCATTGGAGGAGTCTTTGTACTGGAGGCTTTATCTGTGATATTGCAGGTTATCTCCTTCCGCCTAACGGGGAGGCGCATCCTGAGAATGAGTCCCATCCATCATCATTATGAGCTTAAAGGAGTAGAGGAGCCCAAGATTGTCATCCGTTTCTGGATTTTAGCTCTTTTTCTAGCTCTGGCAGGCTTAAGCAGCCTGAGGTGGTAAAAACCATGATCCTCAAAGGTAAAAAAGTACTGGTACTGGGGATGGGAATTAGTGGCATGGGAGCTGCCCGTCTATTAAAGGAGGCCGGAGCCCGAGTAACCGTCAATGAATTAGAGGATAGCCAAGAGATGAGAGCTAGAGCCGAAGAGTTCGAAAAAAATGGGATTAAGGTGATCCTGGGCTCACATCCGTTTGAAATCCTTCATGGGCAGGAATTAATTATTCTTTCTCCCGGGATTTCTCTTCAGCTTCCCGTAGTTCACGAGGCACAAAAGCTACATATTCCTATAATGGGAGAGCTAGAGCTAGCCTCTCGCTTTTTAACTGATAGATCTCTCATTGCTATCACCGGTACCAATGGAAAAACCACCACTACCATTCTCATAGAAAAGATTCTAAAGAAAGCTCATAAGGATGTTAAGATAGCCGGTAACATTGGGGTGCCTCTTTCTGAGGTTGTTAGAGGAACCGGAAAGATAATTGTAACCGAGGTGAGTAGTTTCCAATTGGAAACTATTGAGAGATTTTCGCCTTTCATATCCTGCATTCTTAATATCTCCCCCGATCATCTAGATAGACATCGGGATCTCGGACACTATATTTGGCTTAAAAGTCGTATACTCATCAATCAGAAATCAGATGGCTTCACCATATTGAATAGAGATGATCCTCATGTGTATCCTCTGAGAAGAAAAACCAGAGCCGAGCCTGTCTTTTTCAGTCAAAAGGAGCCACTGGAAAAGGGAGTTTTCCTTAGAGGAACTCACATAATAAGAAAGTTTAAGGCAGAGGAGGTAGTTGTTTCTACTCATGAGGTTGGCTTTGCCGGGTCCCATAATCTGGAGAATATCCTCTCTGCTATAGCTATCGCCTCTCTTTGTCGGGTAGAGACAGAAGCGGTGAGAGAGACTTTGCTGGAGTTTAAGGGACTGCCTCATCGCTGCGAGGCGGTGGCCCGGATAAGAGGGGTAGATTTTATAAATGATTCTAAGGCTACTAACGAGGAGGCGGTGAAGAGCTGTCTTGAGTCGATCGCACAGCCAATCATTCTCATTATGGGAGGAAAGCACAAGGGAGCCAATTTTTTCGCGCTTAAGAATGTCATAAAGAAAAAGGTGAAAAGACTGATCTTGCTGGGGGAGGCTAAAACCATCATTAAAACTCAGTTAGATACCATCTGCCCTCTCTTGGAAGTAGAAAATATGAGAGTTGCAGTAAGGGAGGCTTTTAATGGCGCTCAAAAAGGTGATTGTGTTCTACTTTCTCCTGCCTGTACCAGTTTTGATCAGTTCAAGAATTACGAGGAGAGAGGAAAGGTTTTTAAAGAGGAGGTGAGAAAATTAGGCTCATAAGTTGAAGGCAAAACAAGATTTTGACTATCCTCTATTGGTTGCTACTTTGATATTGTTAGGGATAGGGCTGATGGAACTTTCTAGTGCTAGTGGAGCCTATGGCTATGTCTATCGTGGAGGTGACCTTTACTATTTTCTCAGGCGTCAGCTCATGTGGTTGGGACCGGGTCTTATCTTTCTCTGGCTGGCTAGCAGATTTAGTTATCGAAAATATCAGACGGTGTCGAGATTCCTTCCTCCCTTAATTATTATTCTACTTTGTGCTGTCTTCATCCCGGGGATAGGTAAACCTCTCCGCGGTGTACACCGGTCAATTGGCCTTGGCGCGATCACTTTCACTCCCAGTGAGTTTGCCAAACTGGGTCTAATCATCTATCTTGCCTCTTCTCTAGTAAGGAAGAAAGAAAAGATGCAAAGTTACATTAGCGGCTCTCTTCCCTATTTTATCACCCTGGGAGTTATTTCTCTTCTGGTGATGATGGAGCCGGATCTAGGGTCGGCTTTAATTATAGCAATCCTGGCCTTCATTCTTCTCTACGCCGGAGGTGCCAGAATTTCTCACCTTGCCTATACCGGGTTTTTAGCTTTGATACCTTTGTCTTTCTCCATATTCAAGATAGGCTATCAAAAAATCAGGATACTCGGATTTCTTCATCCCGAGCTGGACCCCCGGGGAATAGGCTTTCATCCCCTACATTTAAAGATCTCTATTGGCTCAGGGGGTCTTTGGGGTCTGGGACCGGGTCAGGGAAAAGAAAAACTTTTCTATCTTCCTGCACCTCACACCGATTCTATTTTCGCCGTAATTGGGGAGGAACTTGGCTTTATTGGAACCAGCCTCATTATCGCTTTATTTTTTGTAATAGCCCTGCGGGGTCTAAAGATTGCCAGAAAAGCCCCGGATGATCTAGGCAGGCTCCTCGCTCTGGGGCTAACCTGCCTTATTCTGGTTCAGGCCATTGTCAATATGGGGGTGGCCACCGTAATTCTTCCTACAACTGGAGCTACTCTTCCTTTCATTAGCTATGGAGGCTCTTCCTTAATAGTCTGTTTGACCGCCGTGGGGATACTTTTGAACATTTCTAAAAATAAAGAGTCGAGGAACGCGAGCTAAGCCTTCTTTTAAGTGTTTA
>JBHIEA010000267.1:0-2740 GCA_046760365.1 bacterium | reverse complement strand
GGTTTCCTCTGGTCTGATAGAGAAGCTTACCCCATCCACCGCTCGGATCTCTCCCGTAGCTCGGGAAAGAAATCCCCCTCTCAGAGGAAAGTATTTTTTGAGATCCTTCACCTCCATCAGATTCCCATTGGATTTGGCCATTTTATAGTCTTCCTTCTGAATCATAGAGCCAGCACTGCACCCAATGGTCCTTTTCTACTTCTAAGATCCGGGGAGATCTGACTTTACAGACCTCCATCACTTTTTCACATCGAGGATGGAACCGACAACCTCTTGGCAAATCCAAGGCAGTAGGAACAGTTCCTTCTATTATCTTTAACTTTTCACCCACATCATCCAATCGGGGGACCGATTCAAGCAGTCCCCTCATATAAGGGTGTTTCGGATGCTTAAAAATAGAGACTGCATCTGCATATTCCACGGTCTTTCCCGCATAAACAACGGCCACTCTGTCTGAGACTTCTGCTATAACTCCCAGATTGTGAGTAATTAGAAGAAGAGCCATCCCCAACTCGCGTTTGAATCTTTCCATTAACTCCAGTATTTGAGCCTGAATAGTTACATCCAAAGCAGTGGTAGGTTCATCAGCAATTAAGAGATCAGGATTACAGGATAAAGCCATAGCTATCATTGCCCTCTGACGCATCCCCCCACTTAACTGGTGAGGATATTGATGAGCTCTTCGCTCCGGCGAAGGCATACCCACCCTCTCCAGCATCTCTACCACCCGGCATTGGGCCTCTCGCTTACCTACTTTCTGGTGAAGAATAATAGCCTCGGCTATCTGATCCCCGATGGTAAATAACGGATTAAGTGAAGTCATGGGTTCCTGAAAAATCATGGCTATTTCGTTGCCTCTTATTCTTCGTAGCTCAGGCTCGCTCTTCTCCCTGAGGTTCTCCCCTTTGAAGTTGATCTCACCCTCGATTATACGTCCCGGCGGCTGAGAGATAAGTCGCATAATAGAAAGAGCAGATACACTTTTACCGCACCCCGATTCGCCGATCATGCCGAGAGTCTCTTCCTTTTTGATGTGGAAACTTACACCGTCAACAGCCCGAACTACTCCCTCATCCGTGTAAAAATAGGTCTTCAGGTTCTTTACCTCAAGCAAAAGATCTTTGCCCAAGTTATGAATCTCCTGATTGTGGGATAACTTTACTTAAAACTACGTGTTTATCAGTCAGACGGGCTAGCTCTTCATAGGTCTCTTTATATTCTCTATACTCCTCAACCGAGATGCTGGTAGCTTTGCTACGCATCAGTTCCTCAAAGAAAACGGTGGAGCCGGAAAAAGTGTATTTGTTAATATAGGTGAACCACTTGGTATCCTTAACTATGGCTGGCGGAAGATATTTAACTCTGAGACTATCCGGAAGTTTTATCTGGATCAGAGTCTTTGACTCCCGCAAGCCCCCAAAATCGAGGGGATAGCTCCGCGTCTCTCGAGATACGATATCGGCCGATACCCCTCCCAGAACAGGGATCAGCCTCTCCTCACCCACCGAGGTCAAAAACTTGGGTCCTCTAAACTTTACCAAGATTTCGATCGGTTGGCCAAGCTCCTCCGCATTGTTTATTTGATAGCCCAGGAGTTCTGCCCCCGGCGAAAAATTGTTGATGACCGATTTAAGTTGTTCTCTGATGAGGGCTGGCTTGGTATATTTTATCCACCACCTCTGTCCTTGATCATATTCACCAAAGGTGCGAATCTCTCTGGTTCCCTCAACTGTCTCATCCTCACTTATGTTCAAATCCATCTTTAAAACGAATCTGTTGTGGTCAGCAGAAAATAAAGGGATAGTCTCGATCTGTGGGGTTCCTTCCGCAAGGACTAACACCTTCCGGTCTTGGTTCGACCGGGGAAGATCTCCAAAAGAAACCGTTTCCCCGGTAGGATCAAGAAAGACTGGGGTCTGCCCAATCTTGGCCAAGACCAGAGCATGATCGAAAACCAAAGCAGGGAAACTCTCGTCCAATCTCCAGTTACTCCGGGTACTGATCAAGACCGGATAAGCCGGAATTCCGGCATGTCTTAGCATACCAATTAAAAGAATCGCCTGATCCTTACAATCCCCGTACTTGTTTTTAAATACCTCACTTACCTGGTGCGGCTCAAAGCCAGCCTCTCCATATTCTACCGCAATATAACGTATGTTTTCTTCAACCCAGTGATAAATCGAAGCTGCTTTCTCCTCCGCGGTTTCTTTACCTTTAATTAACTCTTCAACCTTGGCGGTAACCGCCTCATCTAACTCTATCTTATCCTCCGCCAAACTCTGCCACCAATCACCGATATCTTGCCAACTGCCAAAAGAGGAAAGAGAAAGGCTGGGTACAATCTCTACCCAGGGTGGCATGGAGGGTTCCTCAATAATCTCGGGAATGTTACCAAATCTCCACTCATACTCTGTCCCATCTTTAAGTACTTTGATGAGCGGAGATAAATCAGCCGGGAAAGAAACAAAGCCTGGATTATAAGATTTTATGTGGAGCTTATACCCGGAAGGGACCGAGACCTTCAACCTGCGATTCAGACAGGGCTCGTACCCCTGGATTCCATACCGAAAAGAAAAATTTTTCCCACCCACCAGTTTGTTGATGTACTTCTTCGCCTTATATTCAATGATGGCTCCCCAGGTTACCTCAGGCATGGAGACAATTCTTACTCGTGCATTGCTATACAAAGGATACTCCAGATATCGGGAAACATCACGAATGTGTTTATCACCCACTGAAA
>JBHIEA010000266.1:0-2742 GCA_046760365.1 bacterium | reverse complement strand
GAAGGGAGGAATCTAAATATTACCCACTACCACCAAATTTTGAACATTTACCAGAGCCGCCTGATGTTGACTTCAGGAGAAAAATCATTACAATGTCTAAAGACTAGGGAGTCAGAAAAAAGAGAAAGCCGAAAAATTGCTGTTTCCTGAAATCCTTATAGATAAGTACTTTCAAGCAAGGGAGCCGTTAGCTCAGCCGGTAGAGCATCGGCCTTTTAAGCCGAGGGTCGCAGGTTCGACTCCTGCACGGCTCATCCCGTCCCCATAGTCTAACGGATAGGACACTGGGTTTTCATCCCAGCGATGGGGGTTCGACTCCCCCTGGGGGCACGCGGGGTTAGCTCAGAGGAAGAGCGCTTGCCTTACAAGCAAGAGGTCGTTGGTTCGAATCCATCACCCCGCACTAAATTCAGTGCTCAGAAATCAGTAAAGAATACCCAAAAGATAAAATCTCAAAACTTTACATATTGAAAAGTGTTTCAGCAACTTACTGACAGCTCTTGGCTGAATGCTTACTAATGGTGGAAAAGATCAAAATTCTAGAAAAACTAAGCTGTTACAAAAATACAGGTTGTTTACAGTGAGGGAAAGGGTCTCTTTAAACATGAGGGAAAAATCGAGGCTGGCTTCTGATACCTGACCTCTGATAGGTTAAGGGGGAGGAAGTGGAAAAAGAGCTTTCTTTACTTATTGAGCTTCAAGAGCTTGACTCAGAGATAGCTAAGAATGAGCAAAGAAAAAAGAAACTCTCTCACCAGATTCAGCGCCTAGAGATCCAAATAAGTGAATTGGAAAAGGATTTAGTGAGCAAACAGGAAAAGTTGAAAGAAATAAAGAAAAAGAGGAGAGGAGAGGAAAGAAGGATAGATGAAGTCGATCTGAGGTTGGCTAAACATGAGGAGGAGAAATACAAGGTTAAATCACAGGATGAATTTGCAGCCTTAGATAGAGAGGTCAGCCGCGAAGAGAGTGAAAAAAGGGAAATAGAGGATCTCCTTTTGGAATTGATGGAGAAGGAGGAAGAACTAGCCCAATTTCTTCCTTCTTTTAAAGTAAAAGCGGAAACAGAAAAGAATAGTCTTGATCGTGAGAAAAAAGTTTCAGTCTCCAATTTAAAAAAGCTTACCTCTGAAGGAGAGAAATTCCAGGATAAGCGAGAGAAATTGATTCCTCGGTTAAATCCCGTTTTACTGGAGCAGTACGAGAAGCTTCGCCAGCTAAAAGATGAACTAGCGGTGGTTCCCATCAAAAACGGTATCTGCCAGGGCTGCAACGTAAAAGTTCCACCATCTTTGATCGGCCGAGTTAAAAGGGGCAAAGATATCGTGTTTTGTGAAAATTGTAACCGAATACTTTACAATACCTCACTAAGAGAAGTATAGAGAAAGATGCGAATATTGTCTCTGGATTTAGGGGATAAAAGTGTCGGATTAGCAGTGAGCGATCTTTCTCAAACCGTAGCGCAAGGGATAGGTCAGATAAAGTGGGGCAGATCTACTCTTAACGAAGACATAAATCAAATTAAAGAGCTTGTCTCTCAACACGAGGTAAAAAAGATCGTAGTGGGTTTACCTAAGAGTATGAAAGGTGAGGAAGGAGGGCAGGCAAAAAAGGTACGCTCTTTTGTCAGAGATTTATCGGCAAGGATAGATGTCCCGGTAATCTTATTTGACGAGAGACTATCCACAGCAGCTGCGGAGAGGGTCCTAAAGGAGGCGAAGGTAAGTTTCTCCAAGAGGAAAAAAGTCAGGGACAAATTAGCTGCTACTGTGATCCTACAAAGCTATCTAGACTCTCAGAAATACTTGAAGAATAATCCTCTAAATTCTCATACCGGAATTTGAATAAATCAAATTTTGACAGCCCCCCAGCCGTCTTGAAAAAAGGCTGCCCGAAGAGAGACAATGCAGGGACGCAAGCGAGTGCCCATCTGGTTTCCTCTAACAGGTGTAAAAAAGAATTACCTTAGCTGCACGAAAACTCTAAAGATGCAAAATTTCAAGAAATTATGGTGGAAGAACATATGTGCAATAGCAGTTTTTCTGGGGGTGGTTTGGTTTATCTCCCTGATTTTCTTTCCCTGTTATAACTCCGAATCTGTAGAGGTTCTGATCCCTCAAGGAGCGGATTCTTTAGAGATTGCTAGGATTTTATCTCAACACCGGCTTATAAAGAGTCCGCTTCTTTTTATGCTTATTTCCAAAATCCTCAACTGGGAAAAAGACCTCAAAGCAGGCAAATACGAGCTAACCTCCCTTAGTCTCATCCAGGTCTTACACCGGTTAAGGAAGGGAAAAATCAAAATCTCTCGAATCACTATACCCGAGGGGCTTCCAAAATGGGAAGTAGCGAAAATTCTGAGCTCCAAGGGAGTCGTAAAAGAAGATGAATTCTTGAGGTTAATAGACAACCCCGAAATTTTCAAGGAAGATTGCACTTTTTCCCTGCCTAAAAAGAGTCTGGAGGGGTACCTTTATCCTGATACCTATTACTTTACTAGGAATGAGAGTCCCCAAGAGGTGGTGAAAAAGTTCCTAGTTCGATTTGAAGAAGTCGTGGGTCCACTCTATGATAAGTGGAAAGAGAACTATCGTGGTTCGTTGGAGGAGGCAATTACTCTGGCTTCGATAGTGGAGAAGGAGGCTCAGGTGAGCTCAGAAAAACCTATCATCGCTGCTGTCTTTTATAATCGTCTCCGAAAGGGATTAAGGCTGCGAGCAGATCCCACCGTTAAGTATGCTT
>JBHIEA010000265.1:0-2765 GCA_046760365.1 bacterium | reverse complement strand
ATGGTAGGTATCTTAAGGATAGACGAGTTACTCTTCTTATAGGTTATGCAAGGTCGGGAAAGATGGGTATATCTTGCTCATTCTGGTCAAAATCGTGCTTATCCAAAAGAGCTCTAAAGTAGCTCCAATTTTTTATTCACTACCGGGGTAGAGTTTAGAATTCACATACCTTTACATTCTTCATTCTACTGGGTAACTCCCTCTCCATTGGGTGATAACTCGGCACCATTTCTTTTAGAAGATCGACGATCCTGCCATTGTCACCTCTCTCAACCAGGGAGGTTAGCCTTCCTAAACAATCTGACAGATGCTCGCCCTCTAAATTGGAGTTGACCTTTGCCACAAATATCTTCTCATGCTCAGTTGGAACCACATCCTCGTCTTCGGTAAACAGGGTCTCAAGGAATTTTTCGCCGGGCCTTATTCCGGTGAAGACTATGGGAATATCCACATCCGGCTCATACCCCGAAAGTCTGATTAACTCATGGGCTAAATCCACAATCTTTATGGGCTCCCCCATATCCAGGACAAAAATCTCCCCTCCTTCTCCTATAGCCCCTGCTTGCAGGACCAGAAGAGTTGCCTCAGATGGAGTCATAAAGTACCTTTTCATCTCAGGATGAGTTACCGTTACCGGCCCCCCTTTTCTTATCTCCTCCTTGAATATGGGAATAACACTTCCCCTGCTTCCCAGGACATTTCCAAACCTTACGGCTAAGAAGCGGGTGGGACCTCTGGTGTTGAGCTCTTTAATCAAAAACTCCGCCACCCTTTTGGTAGTTCCCATAACTGAGGTAGGGTTAACTGCCTTGTCGGTAGAAATGAGTACAAACTTTTCTGCCCTACACTTGCTAGCAGCCTCCCCGGTGACCAGAACCCCTATGATGTTGTTCCTTACCGCCTCATCAGGACAGGTCTCCATCATGGGAACATGTTTGTAGGCAGCAGCGTGAAAGATAACTTGGGGGTGAAATTGAATGAACAAATTCTCCATTTTACTTTTATTGGTCACATCAGCTACTATGGGTAAAATCTCAAGATGGGAGAATTCCCTTAGCTTTCTTTCAATATTAAAAAGAGAGGTTTCATCCTGGTCTAAAATAATAAGTAGTTGGGGGTTAAATCTTGAGATCTGCCCACAAAGTTCGGATCCAATGGAGCCCCCTGCTCCGGTGACCAGAACGGTCTTGCCTTTTAGATAACGCTTTATGCTGTTGACTTTTGTTTTGACCGGCTGTCTATTTAAAAGATCCTCCAGTTGAATCTCCCTTATATCGGAGAGTGAAACCTCACCAGAGAGAAGTTCACTTAAACTGGGGATAATACGGGTATGTTGAATTTTTGCCTCTCTTGCTAACTTTACAATTTCTCTTATGACTTTGGAAGTTGCAGAAGGCATAGCAATAAGAAGACTTTCAATATTGTGGGAGCCTGCCAAGGTAGGAATATCCTCACATTTCCCTAGCACTTTGACATTATGAATAGATATCCCAGCCTTCATAGGATCATCATCTACAAAACCGATAGGGAGGTACTGAGAATCATTTCCTAGCATATTTCTTACTATCTGCTCTCCAGCGTCTCCTGCACCTACTATGAGGGTCTTTTTCCCGGTATCACTTTCTTTAAGGAACGGCCATTTGAAAATCTGAGAATACGTTCTTTTAGCCACTCGAAAACTCCCTATAAATAGAAGGGCGATGAAAAAATCTATGATAAGTATGGATCTGGGAAACCCGGAGAAAGGCGGTAGATTTCTAAGTAAAAGAAAGATAAAAGAGATGGCCAGAAAGCTATAAAGGAGTGCTTTCACCAAAGAGAAAAACTCTTCCGTGCTTATATAAGACCAGCTAACCCGGTACAGTCCTTGCAAATAAAGAAGGGAAATCTTAATAGAAAGGGAGATAAGAATAAAGACCCAGAGATTCTCAAAGTATATGCCGGGAATTCTACCTTCAAATCTTAACCAAAAGGCAATCCACATGGAAAGGGATATTAAAACACTATCGAGGACAAGAAAGAAAGCGACTCTTTTCCAGTTGGTCTTCTTTAAAACCCACTGGAAGGAGCTTTTTACCCTTTCCTTGATAAACATAATATCTTTTCTCTTTAGCACTTAAGGTTAGTCTCGGGGATGTCCATTTTGGCTACATCGCTCTTGCGAAAAGTTTCAAGGAAAATGTTGGCCAACTGCTAGCGCCTTCACTATCTAGGGGGCAAGTTCTTTGCCAACTCTTAGCAAGGTAAAAAAACTATTCAGCTTCAACCTGAATTACTTATCTAAAAGAGTTGGCCATTTATGTCAGCCCACACAAATAGGCCCTTCTTATTTCCTAGGTGGTCAAATTTGTACGTCTCTTTCTGGCACTCCTTCCCGGTATTTTTGCTATTTCACTTTGACATAAAAGAACTCTCAGTAGGAACATTTTTTGCCTACTTGGTCAAAATGGTACTCTCCCTAGATTATACATCACAATAAAGAAAGTTTTTTACAGGATAAATGAACGTCCAGAATCGGTCATAGTGTCAAATATTAAGTTCACCGCAAGGAGAATAAGAGGCGACATTCATCAAATTATTAACAGTTCAAGTTAAGAGCAGTGCAGGGGACTAAACACCTAGCTCTCTTTATAGCGGGAACTCTGACGGCTCTGAGAAATCTGGCACAGAGTTTGCTTTCCCCGGTGAAAGAGAAGCGGGGGCCAGTCAAGCCACTTTCTACCTAACTCCTGAGTTTTTTGCCAGAAAGTCTGGAGGGGTGGTTT
>JBHIEA010000264.1:0-2767 GCA_046760365.1 bacterium | reverse complement strand
AAAAGGCCTCCTTCCATATTCTTTTCCACTATTTCCCTTTTGGTCTCCAGGGAAATCCTTGCTAGACCCATTAGGTACTCTAACCGGCGGAAAAAATCCCTTTTATTTTTGGATAGATAGGCTATCCTGGGCATATTTATGGTAACCACTCCCACACTCCCGGTAGAATCACCCGAGCCAAACAGTCCTCCCGTGATATTTCTATCCAATTGTCTTAGGTCCAGCCTCAACCGACAACACATCGATCTTATATCGCTAGGGACTAAATCGCTGTTAATAAAATTACTATAGTAAGGCAGCCCATACTTTGCCGTCATCTCAAAGAGCAGTTTTGCGTTCTCCGTTTCCCACTCAAAATCCCGGGTTAGGTTATAGGTGGGGATAGGAAAAGTAAAAGGTCTTCCGTTCATATCCCCTTCCGTTAAAACCTCAATAAAGGCTTTATTAATTAAGTTCATCTCCTTTTGGTAATCATCATAGGTTTCTTCCAGTAGCTTTCCTCCCCAAACAACCGGCTGCTTCTTAAGATCGTCAGGAACAGTCCAGTCAAGAGTCAGATTAGTAAAGGGGCTTTGGCCACCCCACCTCGAAGCTATATTTAGATTAAAAACGAATTTCTGAATAGCTTGCTTAACCTCTTGATAATCCAATTTATCCTTTCTTACAAAAGGTGCCAAATATGTATCTATAGAATTAAAGGCCTGGGCGCCTGCCCACTCATTCTGTAGGGTCCCAATGAAATTCACCATCTGAAGAAGTGCCGTATCCAAGTGTTTTGCCGGCTTGGATTCTACTATTCCCGGAACGCCATTAAAGCCTTCGTGAAGAAGTTTACTTAGGCTCCACCCAGCACAATATCCGGTAATGCCAAAATATAGATCGTGAAGGTGAATATCACCATTACGATGGGCATCGGCCACTTCCATGGGATAGATACGGTCAAGGGTATAATCGGTAACCACCGATCCTGCCACATGCATAAGAAGTCCAGACATGGAATATCCTATATTACTGTTTTCTCTCACTCTCCAATCCACCTGTGATAGATAGTCACTAACTATCCTCTCTACCTCAAGGAAGGTGGTCTTTATTTTCCTAAGAGTCTCATGCTGTTTTCTATAAAGAATATAGGCTTTGGCTGTTCTGGCATGCCCCTCCTCAATTAAAACTTTCTCCACTATGTCCTGCACATCCTCCACCGTGGGAGTCTTGGTGGGAAATTGGTGTTCCAATATGGCTACCACCCGATCCGATAACCTCTCGGCTAGAGATCTATCCCTTCCCCCTACAGCCTGAGCGGCTGCCCAGACAGCCTTAGTAATCTTTTCCTGATCAAAGTCAACTATCCTTCCGTCCCTCTTTCGAATCTCGCTAATCTTATGCTCTGAGGTCATATGAAGTCCTCCTTATTTTAATTGGCTTTCCTCAATCTGCTTTACTATCGACTCGAAAATAACTCTTCCATCTTCTGAGCCTAAAAGGGGCTCAGACGCCCTTTCGGGATGAGGCATCATCCCCAAAATATTGTGATCTTCATTGCAGATACCCGCGATGGCCTCCTTTGATCCATTAGGATTGGATGGCTCAGAGACAGTTCCATCCTCCCCGCAGTATCTAAAAATAATCTGATTATTTTTTCTTAAATCCTGCAGTGTCTCTTGATCCGCATAGTAATTTCCTTCAATATGGGCAACAGGAATCTTAAGAACTTGTCCTCTACGACATAGATTGGTGTAGGGGGTTTGGGAATTCTCTACTCGAATGTGGACAAATTTACAGATAAACTGAAGGCTCTTATTCCTGACCATGGCCCCGGGTAACAGACCCGCCTCCAGCAAAATCTGGAATCCATTACATATCCCTATTACCAGTCCTCCTTCTCGGGCATAAGCTTCCACCGAGCGCATTACTGGAGAAAACCTGGCTATAGCTCCGGTGCGAAGATAATCCCCATAAGAGAAACCCCCGGGAAGAATTAGGCAGTCATACCCCGCTAGATTTTCCTCTTTATGCCAGACAAAATCAACCTTTTTCCCCAACCCATGTTTAATCACCCAGTAGCAGTCATAGTCGCAGTTTGAGCCGGGAAAGACAATTACTCCAAACCTCATTTTTCTCACCTTTCTGCAATTTCATACCTGTAATCCTCAATCACCGGATTGGCTAAAAGTTCAGCACACATCTTTTTTAGATTAACCTCGGCTCTCTCTTTATCCTGAGTATTGAGCTTCACTTGAATGTATTTCCCCATGCGGACATCAGAAACCCCCTTGTAACCTAATGACTCCAGAGCTCCCTTTATCGTTATCCCCTGAGGATCAACTACTCCTTCTTTGAAAGTAATATATATCTTGGCTTCAAACACCTCATTCTCCTGTTCTTTATTCCCATTCGATGGTGCTGGGAGGCTTAGAACTAATGTCGTAGACCACCCGGTTTACCCCTTTCACCTCATTGATGATGCGGTGAGAGATCCTTTCCAAAACCCTATAGGGAATCCTGGCCCAATCAGCCGTCATCCCATCAAGACTGGTGACCATTCGCAAGGCTACAGTATACTCGTAGGTGCGTTCATCCCCCATCACCCCTACACTTTTTATGGGTAGGAGTACTGCAAATGATTGCCAGATTTCCGAGAATTTCTCATATTTTTGCATCTCTTGAGTAACTATGGTGTCAGCCTCACGCAAGATTTCCAAACGGGGTCTGGTGACTTCCCCCATAATCCTCACCGCAAGACCCGGACCCGGGAAAGGCTGTCGATTCA
>JBHIEA010000263.1:0-2779 GCA_046760365.1 bacterium | reverse complement strand
GGGGGAAGCCGTTCTTCTGGAGAAGATAGTTGAGGAAAAGATAATTTCTGATTTCATCAAAGAGCTTTTTCTCCCTTTCATTTTTCATGGAGCGGGTGAGCACCGCTTCAGCATACTCTTCCACAAGCCTGCGGCTGGGGGCAAACATCCTTGCCGCTACCAGATTTAGCCTTCCCCAAGAGAGGAGCCGATTAATTACCCCCCCGGTGCGTGACTTACGGATGGTATAAGGGTTTATAAGAACGTACGCAAGCTCTTTAGCCATCTCTACCTCCTTTTTACTATACTAAAAAAAAACTTCCCCGTCAAGCGGAAAACGGGTTTGGTTGACTTCCCCGGTACCTTCGAATACAATTCATTAAAGATTGCTATGATCTGCCCTAGGTGTAAAACATCTATGAGGGAGCAAAAGAGAGTTTACCACAAGAAAAGAAAGTGGGTGTGTCCGCAATGTGGCAAAGTGATAATGCAGATTCGAAAAAAGAGCACCAAGCTCCATAGGAGGTAGCCAAAATCATGAGATTTGGATTCCAGATCTCAATAGCAGGAGGATTCTCCCGGGTAGTAGCTCGGGCAACCCATCTCGGGTGTGAGACCATACAGATCTTCTCTGGTAACCCTCGGGGATGGGAAAATAAGCCATTATCTTCAGTTGAGGCAACAAAATTTAAGGGCGAGGTGAAGAAAGAGAAAATCAATCCTGTTTTTGTGCATATGCCCTATCTTCCCAATATAGCCTCGCCCAGGGAAAATCTATATCTTAGATCAATTAAAAGTCTCGAGGAAGATCTGATGAGGACAGAAAAATTAGGGGCTAACTACCTAGTCCTTCATCTGGGAAGCAGAATCACTTCCAGTGAAGCTATAGCCATTGAAAGAATTGCTCAGGCTCTAAATCATGGCTTAGCTCAAGTCAAGAATAGGGTTATTGTTCTTGTCGAGAATACCGCCGGTCAGGGAACCGCGATTGGATACAGCTTTTTTCAAATCAAGGAACTCCTTGGGGGAGTCGATAATAAAGATCGGGTTGGAGTATGTTTAGACACTGCTCATGCCTTTGAAGCCGGGTATGATTTATCAGAAAAAGAGGGGTTAGAAAAAGCATTAGGGGAGTTTGATCGGTTAATTGATCTGGAAAAGCTATACCTCCTTCACCTCAATGATTCTAAAACTCCTCTGGGCTCGCGGATCGATCGACACTGGCACATAGGAAACGGATATATCGGTAGGGCAGGTTTTCGAAGAATCATCAATCATCCGGAACTTTCCCGCCTTCCGGCAATCCTGGAGACTCCTCGCAAGAATGATGAGGATGATCTAAAAAATATGTCGGTAGTAAGAGATCTGGTGAAACATCCCTAAAAGCCAGAGAGTGTATTCTTCCACTCCTCCCAATGTTGCAAGCTCAACTTAGGTTTAGTGCCTTCTGACGTTTGTTGAGTAGTATATCAATGGCGACGATGTCTTTTTTGGAGAGCATCGACTCTGCGGCAACAACAGTTTCCTCGATCTGAAATGGATGTCTTGCACCTACAATGGCTGCAGTTACTTCAGAACGCCGCAATACCCAGGCTATTGCTAGCTGCGCTAGGGTCCTACCGCTCTTTTCGGCAATAGAGCCCAGGCCTTCAACCAATTTAAGATTAGCACTTAACTGGGGTTCCTGAAAGTGTGCGTCTCGACGTCGGTGGTCGTCCTCAGGTAATTTCTGCACGCGTTCTCTGGTAAATTTTCCTGTCAAAAGGCCCTTTTGCATGGGGCTATATACGATGACTCCGATGTGGTTTGTTGAACAGTAATCGAGGATTTCTTCTTCGGCACTACGCTCGAGCATACTATAGGGTGGTTGAAGAGAAGCTACAGGATGAATCGGTTGGATACGTTTGAGTTGTTCTACACTAAAATTGGACACCCCGGCGTAGCGAACTTTTCCGTCCTTTATCAGATCTGCTATGGCACTCCAGGCTTCTTCAATGTCCTCGTCCGGGTCTGGCCAATGGATCTGGTATAGGTCAATAACATCTATTTTGAGTCTCCGAAGGCTCGCCTCAACCTCAGAACCGATACTCTCTTTCCTCAAACAGCCGGAGAGATTCCCATCTTTATCCCAGACGCGGCCGCACTTGGTAGCAATGATTGGTTTATCCCTTAATTCTTTGATGGCCCTACCCACAACTTCCTCGGAGTGGCCAAGTCCGTAAACTGGAGCTGTGTCTATCCAGTTGATTCCGAGCTCCAGTGCACGCCGGATGGTAGAGATCGACTCTCTGTCATCCTGAGGACCCCAACTGAACTTCCAGCCACTACCCCCAATTGCCCAGGTACCTGATCCGATAGTTGATAAGTTTAGATCGGTCCGGCCTAATTTTCTTGTTTGCACAATCTTGCTCCTTTCCTAAATGCTATTTTATCTATGTCTTGCTATAAAAGAAGTCCGCCAGATACCTTCACCGCACCTTACCTCTGGCAAGCGATGCAAATATGCCTCCGAAACAAAGGAAGGCAAAAATGGGGAAGGCTGCTTTCATGCTTCTCAAAAAGAGCGGGTAGTGTTCAGGTGTAATTTGGACCCTCCCGATGTAGGTTGCAAATATTAGCATAACAATTCCCATACTGAGCATCTGTCCAGTCAGTCGCATTGTTCCAAGTGTTCCTGAGGCTACTCCATAAAATCTCTTTTTAACTGAACTCATAACTGCATTTGTATTGGGAGATGAGAAAAGAGCAAAGCCAAAACCAAGCAAAATTAAACTGGCTACGATGAACTCCAAAGTTGTTT
>JBHIEA010000262.1:0-2780 GCA_046760365.1 bacterium | reverse complement strand
TCCAGAGGTAGGGTTTGGGGTAGTGGGAATGAATATGCTTAACATCGTCTGAGATCCACTATTGGTTGGGTTTTGTACCGGTGTTTCTGCAGTAACGAAGCCGATGCTATATACTCCTCGACGGGGGTATTCTACTATCACCACTCTTTTGAAGATATATTTTTTCCCGGTGAATAAGACATCGTTGATTTCTTTGATAGTTCGGTAGATAGTACTGACAAGGGGGATTTTAAAAAATACTTTTTTTTCCAAGAAATCCAGAATTTTCCTTCCCACCACCCGCGAGGTGAAAAATCCAAATAAGGTTATAGCCCCTAATATTATTAAAAAGGCAAGTATTTTTATCCCAATGGAGATTAATCCTCCTGCTTCTGCCATTAAAGAGGAAGGAATCAGAGTCGGCGTGAATAAAGGAACAAGACGGGTTAACAAGCCATTCAGTCTTTGAAAGACCCAAACCAATATAAATATGGTGACTGCCAAAGGAAGTAAGGTAATCAAGCCGGTAATGAAGTAATTCCTTAGTTTTTTTTTCATGGAGTCTCTTTTTTCTCTTTGAATTTCTTGCACAGTTTGACTCTTTTCACTCCTTTTTTATCCGCCTCCACTATGGCAATCTTTAAATTATTGTATTCGATTACTTCTCCCACCCTAGGGATTCGACCCAACTGATCAAAAATAAATCCCCCAATAGATTCAAAGGCGACTGTCTTTTCCGGAAGGTCAGTGCCCAGTTTTTCATTGATCTCATCGATGTCTGTGTCTGCTTTAATCAGAGCGGATCCGTCCTTTTGGATGGTTACTTTTTCTTCTTTTCGGTCGTATTCGTCTTCTATTTCTCCTACAATCTCTTCAAGCAAATCCTCTACAGTAAGCATCCCCGCTACTCCCCCGTACTCATCGACCACAATGGCTAGATGGGTTCTTTCCTTCTGAAGTTGATGTAACAGTTCACCCAAATGAATGGTGTAGGGAACAAAAATTGGGGGATGCATTATCTGTTTGACTTTCAGATTTTTTTCGGTCTGGTCAAAGAAACTCAATAGATCTTTAGCATAAGCAATTCCAGTGATATTATCCCGATATTTGCGATATACAGGTATTCTTGAATACCCAACTTTTTTTATCAAATCCACCAGCTCTGAAAGGCTAGCTTCTTCCTCAATACAAACCATCTTTGTGCGAGGAATCATTATCTGTCTAGCCTTGGTTTCGTCGAATTCTAAGGCGCTATGGACAAGTTCTTCTTCTCGTTCATCCAGGGCTCCCTCTTCCTGTCCAATATCTATGAGAGTATGGATTTCTTTCTCTGTAATCAAGCGGCTCTTTTTGACCTCTTTTGGGCCAGCAATTCTCAAGATAGCTTGGGTAAAAGAATTCAAGGCTTTAATGATAGGACTCAAAACTATTGAGAGGAAAAGAATCGGCCTCACGACCTTTAAGGAAATGGCCTCGGCGTGCTGCTGGCAGTATCTTTTAGGGATTATCTCCCCAAAAACCAGGATTATAAAGGTCATTACTCCGATCACAATTCCGACTGCTTTACCGGGAGCTCCCCTTACTAGCCTGGTCACCAGCAACGTTGCCAGGCTAGCCGCGGCAATGTTAACCAGATTGTTTCCAATGAGAATTGTGATCAACCACCGCGATGGTTTGACTAATAGAGATTCTATGAGTCGCCCTTTCTTTCCCTTTTCTTTGATGAGCCTCTTCACAGTTATCTTGTCCAGGGAGGAAAGGGCTATCTCTGACCCTGAGAAAAAGCTGGATAATCCAACACAGATGACTAAAAATACTACTACAATCCACACTTCACTCAAATAGGTTACCTCCCAGAATACTCTTTTTCTATCTTGGTAAGTTTTTTTAAGCGTCCCTGGTGTCTTCCTCCCATAAATTCTGCCGCGAGCCATTCCTCCACTATTTGCATAGCTAAATCCTTTGCTGTTATTCGTGCTCCCAATACCAGTATGTTGGAGTCGTTATGTTGTCGAGAAAGACGGGCCGTAAAAATTCCATAACAGGGAGTAGCTCTTATTCCCGGTACCTTATTAGCCACTAAACACATACCCAGGCCGGTCCCACACACGAGGATTCCTCTTTTAAACTCATTCCTGGCTACCGCCTCGGCAACCTTTATTCCCCAGTCGGGAAAATCAGTAGAACTAGCATTATAGGTGCCGAAATCGTGGCAATCTATTTTTTTCTGTTTTAAGAAACTTTTTATTTCCTCTTTTAATCTATAGCCAGCATGATCTGCCCCTAGTGCTATCCTCAATTTTTTTCCCTTTGCTTAAATTCAGCCAGTTTATTAGCGAGAGATCTATTCAGTCTTACTCTAAGGACAACTTTCCCTTTTAGATAATTTCTACTTAGGACTTCTCCTTTTGAGTAAACAAGGGAGATTAGATCGCTTCTCTGGTAGGGAAAGCTAAACTCTGAATAGACTCTTTTTTTTTCAAGAATCTGGGCTATTTCATCAAGCAGTTGATTCAGACCCTGACCCTGCAGGGCTGATATGGCTATGGTCGAGTCAAAGGCTCTACGATAACGAGAAAGTAGGTAGCCATTGTTAACTAAATCTATTTTATTTAAAACATTAATAACCGGGATGTTTTCTGCCTTTAACTGTTTTAAAACCGAATAAGTAGCCCTATTTTCCTCTTCCAGCTTGAGGTGAGAGACATCAAGAATATTTATAAGTAGATCTGCCTCTTCAATCTCGCTTAAAGTAGCATGAAAGGCAGCTATGAGGTGATGGGGAAGCTTATTGATGAAAC
>JBHIEA010000261.1:0-2782 GCA_046760365.1 bacterium | reverse complement strand
GCTGAAAAACTGGAGGCAGAACAAAGATGAGCCGAGCCTTATGTATCTTCGAAGATAGGAAGGTAGAAAATTTTTATCCTCTTACCCTAACCAGGCCAGTGTATGAGCTAAGATGTGGGATTAGCAATTTGTGGGAGAAGATTAGTCGGATCTCGGAGGGAAGTTTGCATCTTCTCTGTAGGGAGTACCTCTCCAGGGTCACCTCGCAGAGGATAAATAAGGCCAGAGTTAATCAACTGCAGGATCTAAAAGATGGAGATATACTCTTTGTTAACGGAAGGGTGCTTTTCCTGGATGAGGAAATAGCTTTGGAGGGGGATGAGAAGATAGCTGTTCAGGGGCAAGACATTGTGTACGCCCGGCTGAACAAAGACACTTTGGAAAAACTTTCCTTGGGATCGGCAGAGAAAATTGAGGCAACTCTGGCTCAGGTAAAACAGATGATCAAGGTAGAAGAGGCTGAAGTCAATCTGCTAGAATATCTCTGGGATTTGATAAGGCTTAATGGTGAGGCTGTAAGGACCGATTTCAGACTAATAGGGAAAAGAGGAATTGAGGGTAGGGTGGATAAAGGTGCTTACCTCATTAATCCTTCTGACATATACGTAGGGAGAGGATCGAGAATAGAGCCAGGGGTGGTGCTAAATGCTGAAGAAGGGCCCATCTATATCGGGGAGAAAGTAAAGGTTCGCCCTCCCACTGTTATTGATGGGCCCTCCTATATCGGAAAAGGAACTGTTATCGATGGAGCAAAAATAAGGGAGGGATGTAGCGTTGGACCTGTATGCCGGATAGGTGGGGAGATTGAGGAGTCGATTTTTCATGCTTATACCAACAAACACCATGGCGGCTTTATCGGACATGCCTATGTTGGCGAATGGGTAAACCTGGGAGCTCTCACCACTAACTCTGATCTCAAGAATACCTATGGCACTATAAAGGTACCTCTTCAGGGAAAACTCATAGATACCAAAGATATCAAAGTAGGCTCATTTATAGGAGATCACACCAAGACGGGTATAGGAACCCTTTTTAATACCGGTTGTGTAATTGGGGTAGCCTGCAGTATCTTTGGAGGAGGCACCGCTCCTAAGTTCATCCCCTCCTTTAGCTGGGGAGGGGAGGCCGGATTTGTGGAAAACCGGCTTGATAAAGTGATTGAAGTGGCCAGGTTGGTAATGGAGCGCCGAGGAGTAAAGCAAACCCAAGCAGATAGAGATTTATTAAAGAATATACATGAGCTTACGGCCGAGGAACGTAAAAAGAGAAAGTGAGAGAAGCCTCCTTTTAGCATCTTGCAACCCCAGGAAAATAAGGGAATGGAAAATATTATTTCTTGCTTAACCAATGCCTATCAAAATTTTTCGTTAGAAGATGCCCTCAGGGGAATTTCTCGAGCTGGATTTCGTTATGTGGAGCTATTAGCAGAGCCGACCGGATCACAGTGGGTCCATCCGGACACGCCCCTAGAGCCCCTTAAGAAGAAGCTAGCAAAAAATTGCCTTAAGGTATCCAGCTTAAGTGCTCCCTCTAATTTTTTACAGGATGAAAAGAGAGACTGTTTTAAAAAGTGCCTCGAATTGGGTAAAAAATTGAATGCCAGGATAATTAATACACCGGTTGGAGAACCAAAAAATGAGAAAGAGATGAAAAAGGTGCTCAAGAATCTCAAAAACGCAGCTTCTTATGCTGAGTCACTGAACATGACAATGGCCCTTGAGCCACATGGAGATATCACCAGCACCGGTCAAAAAGTACTGGAAATTGTGAATAAACTGGAATCTGCAGCAGTTAAGATTAATTATGATACCGCTAATGTCGTTTTCTATGGTAATGTTAATCCGGAGGACGACCTTCCCTTGGTGGTAAACCAAGTTGCCCACCTTCATATAAAAGATAAGCGGGGTGGCTACCAGAAGTGGGATTTTCCGGCCTTAGGGAAGGGGAGAATAAATTTTCCGGCAATCTTCCGCATCCTCCAGCGCGCTCACTATCAGGGTCCATTGAGTGTGGAAATAGAGTTTACCCCTGGTGGATCAAAGGACTTAAAAGAGGTCGATAAAGCAGTTCAGGAATCTTTTGATTATTTGAGAAGGTTCTCAACTAAATCAAGCTAACTACAGCTATTGTAATTTAAATCAAGGATTTCTCCTTATCTCTTATCTCTTCCAAACTCTTATTACGCTATTTCTTCCCTTTTCTCATTCTAATTGCACTATTTTGAGGACTTTACCAAAAAATCTCGGTTTGATCTCTAAGTCTGATAGCTTTTCTGTGGACAAGGCCATTTTTTAATATATAATTCTGTCAGGGAACCTCCAAAAATGACTGGATATGAAAGAATGATGGCAGCCTTGATGAGAAAGGAGCCTGATAGGGTTCCTGTATGGGAGCTAATTATTGATCCACCAGTCATCAAAGCGCTTTACGGTGATATTTCCTATCCTGACTTTGTGGAAAAGGAGGATCTGGACGGTGTAACCTGTCCAGAGGATCAAAAAAGAAAGGACTTAGGTAGCAATGTCTATAGCGATGAATGGGAGATAATCTGGAAGATAGAACCCAGTGGATTAAGCTACCCCGTTGAGGGGCCTATAAAGTCTGAAAGAGATTTAGATAAATACCGGCCACCCGATCCTGATGCCCCCTGGCGACTGGAGACTCTGGAAGAATATGTGAAAAGATTCAAAGGAAAGAAGGCCATTGTATTCCTGGGTCATGAAACATTCGAGTTTTCCCATTACCTTATGGGAGGAATGGATAAGTTATTTATGAACTATGT
>JBHIEA010000260.1:0-2811 GCA_046760365.1 bacterium | reverse complement strand
TGGTGCCATCCTTTGGTTCAAAATATCCTTAGACGGATTTTTCGGGAAACTGGAGTCTGGTCCCAGCCTGCTAATTAAAATTTGCATCCTTGACAGGGAAGGCTTCCGACTTATAATTGAACCATCGATGAATTCTTGGGTGTGCGATATCACTCAGGGTGAGAGGCAGTGATCCATTTGTGGCGAGAAAGAGTCATCTGGCTAAAATTTGTGTGGTTGGTTTTGTTCATTTCTTTATTAACCGGTTGTGTTCCCTATGTTAGACGTCGGGTTCTAGTGAGACCCCCTCTAATAGATCTTGGCCAGAAACACCTCATCATAGGAAGATTTGGAGGAAGTGAATTAGGTCTTAGTTTAGAAGCAAGACAAATTCTCATCCAGAAGCTCAAAGCAGTTGCCTTGAGATTAATAGAAAGACCCAATCTGGGAATTGAAAATCTCCCCATTAAAAATGATGAAGGAGATTTGGTTGTTCTCGGTGAAGCTACTTACTATGATGTAGATATCTACCTGAGTCCACCAGAAAGATCCTCCTCCAAAATCTCGGACCAGATATGGTATAGCTGGACTACTCGCCAAATTACCACGGTGACAGTTAATCTTTTTCTTAAATTAGTTGATGCCAAAAATGGGAAAATAGTAGTATCAAAGCAATGTGTGGGTAAAGTGCAAAATTGGACTTCCCTAGAGGTTCCTTGGAAGGAGGAGACTGTCCCACCTGAGATTTTCCTACCTGAACCGGTTACGAGCGATGTATTTGAATATCGTCAGACCGCTATAGAAAGAGCAGTCTCTGATTTTTGTAGTCAATTTATGCCGGTCTATCGATGGAAGTGGGAAAAGGAAACACCCGGTGAATGAAAGAAGAGTGCGGGTAATCGTCGGTACTTCAGGATGGTGGTATGATCACTGGCAGGGAATATTTTATCCCCCTGAGATGGAGCCTAGAGACTGGTTTTATCATTATACCAGATCTTTTGATACGGTAGAGGTAAATAGTTCCTTTTATCGACTTCCCTTTGAGAACATGGTGAAAGGTTGGGCGAAGAAAGCACCGGAGGACTTTACGTTCACTTTAAAAATGTGGCGGCGAGTCACTCATCTTAAAAAATTGAAGGACGTGGCCAAAGATTTAGAAATTTTTTTTAACCGCATTAAACCTCTCAAACCATGCTTGGGAGCTATTCTTTATCAATTGCCTCCTTCTTTGAAAATAGATCTTGGTCTCTTGGAAAAGTTTCTAAAGACTTTGCCTGAGAATTTGGATCAGGCGGTTGAATTTAGGCATAAATCCTGGCTAGTGGAAGATACTTTCTCCCTGCTTACTAAGTACAACCTGGCTTACTGCATTATCAGTATGCCCGGGTTCCCGGAACTTGTTCGGATTACCTCAGATATCAGCTATATTCGCTTTCATGGAAGGGAGATTCTCTATGGATCGTCTTATTCTGAGGAAGAGCTCGTGGGATGGGCTGACAAGATCCTGGATTTTTTTAATCAAGGGGTGAAAAGAGTCTATGTATATTTCAATAACGATTATAATGCTTACGCGGTCTTCAATGCTCTCCGGCTGAAGGAGCTCCTCCCACCCTTGCTCCCGCTGGACCACCGACCGCGGAGGCCATCACCGTAGCCAAGAGAGATCTGAGGCCGGGATTAATCTTGAAGGAAAAAAGCACTGTGACGAGAAATGTATAAATCCAATGTTACTCAATCTATTGGATTGAGAGCTTAAGTAAAGCCATAAAGGGTATCTAAATGGTTCGAATGATGAAAGCGGGAGTATTACATGGAGCTGGGAAGATTAGCTGTGAGCTAATACCTGTTCCCGAGACCGGATGTAAAGAGGTATTGGTGGCTATTAAAATTGCCGGAATATGTGGATCGGATGTTTCACGTTTTTTAAGAGGGACTTCTCCCTATGATTTTAAAATCTTGGGGCACGAGTGTGCCGGTGAGGTAGTTAAGGTAGGAAACGAGGTTACTGGAGTCAAACCGGGAGAAAGAGTTGCCATTATGCCGGTTATTCCGTGTAGACACTGTGATTTTTGCCAAGCCGGTGAATATTCACTATGTGATAATTTTATTCGCCTAGGCACCCGAGTGGATGGCTGTTTTGCTGAATATGTAAAGGTCGGTCCTGGGAACCTATTGAAGCTGCCGCCCCCGGTTGATTATGAGTCAGCCTCTCTTCTGGAGCCTTCCTCGGTAGCTCTACACACTGTTAAGAGAGCGGGGATCACAGCGGGAGACGTAGTGGTGGTCCTCGGCTGCGGGCCCATCGGGCTTTTAATTGCTCAATGGGCCAAGATTCTAGGGGCAAGAATGACTTTTGCTGTGGATATTGCCCAGGTGAAACTGGGGATTGCTAGGGAGGCCGGAATAAATGACTGTATAAATGCTAAAGCCAAAGATCCAGTCCAGGTAGTAATGCGAGAGACCCGGGGTAGAGGTGCTGATTTGGTAATTGAAGCTGCCGGATCAGAAACTACCCTTGAACAGAGTATAAGAATGACCAGAAAATTGGGTAAAGTAGCCCTGTTGGGTCTAGTGGAAGAGGACGTGACTCTACCACAAAAGACAATCACTGATATTCTGCGGCGTGAGCTAACCATTTACGGAGTCTATGACGCAGACACTAAACCGGTCCCTTTCAATAGCTGGGAAGCTTCTCTTCATTTCATGGAAACTGGTAGGTTGGACGTAAAATCACTCATCACTCACCGATTCAAAATCGATGAGATAAAAACCGTATTTGAGAAAGTGAGCCAAAAACGAGAAGATTTTAACAAGGTTCTCTTTGTATTTTAA
>JBHIEA010000259.1:0-2831 GCA_046760365.1 bacterium | reverse complement strand
AAAGAATTAGAGCTGATGATTTGATACGCAGGGAGTTTCTAAATGCCAAGGTTAAGTGTAAATGTTGATCATGTAGCCACTTTGCGTGAGGCTAGAAAAGTTAAGGAGCCAGATCCAGTAGCTGCCGCACTTTTAGCAGAACTAGGCGGAGCAGAAGGAATAACTATTCATCTAAGACGGGATAGAAGGCACATCCAGCCTCGTGACTTAGACCTTTTGCGGGCGATGATACACACTAAATTGAACCTCGAGATGGGAACCAGCGAAGAGATAGTGAAAATTGCCTTAAAAACAAAGCCCGATCTGGCTACCCTGGTTCCGGAAAAAGAGACCGAAATAACTACCGAGGGAGGACTTGATCTTTCCCGAGAAGATCCCAGGTTAAAAGAAGTGATCTCGCTTCTTCGCCAGAGGGAAATCCCGGTTTCTCTCTTCATAAACCCAACTCCAAACAGTGTAAGAAAAGCACACAAATTGGCAGCAAATGTAGTAGAGCTCCATACCGGACCGTATGCGGAAGCTACTGGTTTCCTCGATTCAGCCACTGAACTGGAAAGAATTGCCGGAGCCGCCGCCCTGGCCAAAAAACTGGGTCTGGAAGTGCATGCCGGACATGGTTTAAACTATCAGAATGTACGCAAAATCTGTCTCGTAGAAGAGATAGAGGAAGTCAGCATAGGTCACTCTATCGTTGCTCGGGCATGTCTGGTGGGAATGAAAGAGGCAGTAGAAGAGATGGTAAGACTAGTCGGTGAGTCGAGGCTTTTATGATCAAAGCAGTAGGAATAGACATTATTAAAATAGAGAGATTAAAGAGAGCTCTCCAGAGATGGGGAGCTCGACTTGAGCGAAAGATTTTTACCTCTAAAGAGATTGATGCAAGTTACGGAAAAACAAGAGTTACTTATCTGGCAGGTAGATTTGCCGCCAAAGAAGCTGTGTTCAAATCTTTGGGAATTGGTGGATATTGGCAGGATGTTGAGGTTTTATCAAGGCAAAACAATCAGCCCTACATTGTGCTCCAGAGAAGGATGAAAAGAATTGCTGACTGCCAAGGAGTGAAAAAGATTTTGATCAGCCTGTCACACGACCATGATTACGCTATAGCTCAGGCCATAGCAATTGGAGACGGAGAGTAGCTCATGATGAAGGTGGTTACCTCACAAGAAATGCAAAAATTAGACAAACTCGCTATAAAAAGAATCGGAATACCTAGTATCGTGCTTATGGAAAATGCTGGTATCAAAGTAACAGAAGTAATAGAAAAAGAATGTGGTCCGCTTTGTGCGAAGTCTGTCTATATCCTCTGTGGTCCCGGTAACAACGGAGGAGACGGAATGGTAGTAGCCAGGCATCTCCTTAACCGGGGAGTTAAAATGAAAGTGTTCCTTTTGGCCAGGAAAAACAGAATCAAAGGAGATGCGGCTACAAATCTGGACATAGCTGAGAAATTGGGGATAGGGGTAAAGGAAGTTACCTCCGCTCGGGATCTAAGGTTGTTACACCGAGAACTACCCAATGCTGACATAATTGTAGATGCTCTTCTGGGAACCGGTTCTACTCTTCCCCTTAGAGGATTATTGAGGGAAGCTGTGGGCTTAATCAACCAATCCTCAGGCCATAGTATAGCTATAGATCTTCCTACTGGCTTACACGCTGACACGGGTGAGGTACCAGGAGAGGCCGTTAAGGCAAATATTACGGTGACTTTTGCCTATCCTAAGAGAGGACTCTATCTTTATCCAGGAATAAATTATGCGGGGAAAATAGAGGTAGTGGATATAGGGATTCCTTCGCGTCTGGGCGTGGAGAAGATAAGATGCAATCTTCTTACCTCTTCTGATGTCAAAAAAGATTTATTTTATAGAAAACCTTCTTCTCACAAGGGAAATTTTGGACACCTTCTGATAATTGCTGGTTCACCCGGTATGACAGGAGCAGCTACCTTAACAGCTCGCGCTGCTCTGAGGGTGGGGGCAGGTCTGGTAACGTTAGGAATTCCAGAAAGTCTAAATCCCATCTTAGAAATTAAACTGACCGAAGTGATGACTTTGCCTCTTCCCGAGACCCCCAAAAAGACTTTGTCTTCCAAGGCATTCGAGAAAATCAAAGAATTTACCGGTAGATGTAGAGCAATGGCTTTGGGTCCGGGTATCTCGGTAGATCCCGAAACTAAAAAACTGGTGAAAATGATTATGGCAGGATTAAGCACTCCTCTGGTTCTTGATGCAGATGGAATAAACAACCTTGCGGGCGAGGTTTCTCTACTCCAACAATATCCAGCCCCTTTGATCATCACCCCCCATCCAGGGGAGATGAGCAGACTTTTAGAAATCGAAGTGGCCGAGGTTCAAAAGGATAGAGTTGAATCTACTATGGCTCTAGCCAGATTAACCGGAGCCATCGCCGTACTAAAAGGGGCAGGAACCATAATAGCTAACAAAGAAGGAGAAAGCTGGATCAACTCTACTGGCAATCCAGGAATGGCTAGCGGAGGAACCGGGGATGTTCTCACTGGTATCATCGGTGGTCTATTAGTACAGGAGTTCTCGCCACTGTTAGCAGCCCAGATTGGGGTATATCTTCATGGGCTTGCCGGAGACCTTGCTGCTCAAAAAAAGGGAGAAACAAGCCTCATAGCTGGGGACGTCTTAGAGAATCTCCCTGAGGCTATAAGGAGGGTAAAAAGTGAATATTGCTGAGCTACAAAAGAAAAACATTGCTGAGCTACATCAGATAGCAGAGAAGAGGAAAATTGAGGATTATCGCTACCTAAAAAAGCAGGATCTCATATTTAAGATAATACAGAATGAGATTGATCGCGAAAAGGA
>JBHIEA010000258.1:0-2845 GCA_046760365.1 bacterium | reverse complement strand
TGAGAGAGCATCAAGCTTTTTCCCTGTTGTTTGATCAACTAAGGAAGCATAAAGATACCCTACTACCTCATCTGCACTTTGGAATAAAACTCTATAGCGTGCCATACAAGCCTTTACTGCCAGCCCAATACCGAGGTGTGTTTTCCCGACACCGGGAGGTCCTAAAAGGAGAATGTTCTCTTTTTTATCAATGAAGGATAAGTCAGCAAGCTTCAGTATCTTCTCCTCATCAACTGATGGTTGAAAGGGAAAATCAAACTCCTCCAGGCTCTTTACCCAAGGAAATTTAGCAGTTTGTATTCTTCGGTTGATGGATCTATCAGTTTTAGCGAGAGTCTCCTCTTCAACTAATTTAGAGAGATACCCTATGTATCCGAGCTTTGTCTTTATAGCTTTATCTGCCTCCTCCTCAAATATCTCCCGTATTTTCCGTAAACTCAAAACCTTCAGCTGCTCTTTTAGTCTTTCCAGCTTAGCCTCTGCCATTAGATCCCCTCCTTAGCTTTGGTTAAAAGAAGGTTGTACTCGGATAAGGAGCGCCTGGCAGTAAAGATGTGAGCATAGCTTGCATCCTTTATGCTTAAGGGATCCTCCCTCACGGGGTATCCCTTTAGAATGTTACCTACTGCTTGATAAGAGAAAGCCCCAAACTCCATAGCTTTTTCAAGAACCTCCTCGATATGCTCATCCTCATAAATTCTCCTTTGCTCTAAGATCTTTTTGGCATGATAGGGAGCATTGTAGGAGGTCATCTTTACCAACCCTTTGTAGAATAGATCAGCCTGAGCAAAGGTTTCTATAAAGATCTCCCTTATCCTGGGAGCAGTTTTGGGTGTGGAGGATTTGATACCCTCATAGTGCTCCTTTTGTATTACGGTAGCTCCTTTCTTATCCGATAAACTGTGCCTGGCAATAACATTCCCGGATAGATCCATAGCCTCAAGATATGCCCCATGTGATTCCTTTATCCATACTCTTTTCCCGGCAAATACATGGGGACAGGAATATCTTGAACCGCGAAAGGATACTAGGCAGTCCCAGCTCACCTTCCTTAGCTCCCTTATGGTGGGAGAGAATCTTGCCTCGGGAAGAGGGATTAAAAGATCCTTCTCTTCCTCAAACCTTACCTTGGGTTTTTCTAGGGTTGTACCATTAGGTCGATCATCCCAGGAGTCTATAAAGCTATGACCTCTCTTTATGAGGTCCTCAAGGGAGGCAAATTGTCTTCCCTTAATGAAATGCTCGTTAATGTAGTAAAAAGGTCTTTCTACTTTGCCTTTAGTTCTTGGCCAATATAGTTTGCAGGGCTTTGGTGTAAATCTATAAAGGCCTGCCAGTTTCAGGAACGTTTCATTGAACCGAATGGTACCATCAGGCAGGTGTTCCATCACTATCTGTTTGGCATTGTCGAGGAGAACTTTTTTAGGTGACCCACTAAAGAACCTTAGTGCTTCCTCCAGCGCCTCAATAACACTAACAAGGACTTGATTTAAGCTAAAGGTCATGTACTTTCTTCTTGAGTATCCGAGTATAAATATAAAACAGGTAACCTTATACTTTTTCCCTCCCAACATCACCTCGTAGGCAGTCCAGTCGAATTGACCCTGCTCTGCCGGCTCTGTTTCGTAGCGACAGGTGGTCTTTAGTGGAGGATCCTTTTTTATCTGGCGCAGGAAACGGTACAGGGTTGTTAAAGAGCCGGTGTAACCCTCTTTTTTAATCTCAGTTAAAATCCGGGTCCCAATAAATTCTTTTTCCCAGAGCATCTCCTTTATAAGACCCTGGAAGGGATCTGCCTTTTTAACCGGAAATATCTTACGCTCATACCTTGGTATATCCTCCTGCTTTAAGACTCTCCTCACAGCATTTCTTGATATACCGAGCATCCTTGCGATCGTTCTTTTGCCATATCCTTGCTCATTTAACTGCCGTATTGCTGCCCACTGTTGCATTGTAATCATCCCCCTTTCACCTCCTGGAATTTTTCTTTTCCAGGAGAATATCATTTCACCCAGGGGGGTCAATTTTCAGTGGCGATAGCGGGTTAATTTTCAATGCCTATCTATAACCCCATATTTTTCTTTCAATTCCTCTTTATGCTCTTTGAGGATATTTGTAATCCTTTCAAGATTTAAAGCCTTTGTCTCTGCCATATTTTATGCCTCCATCAGCACTTATGATGCGGTATTTCCCTAGTAAAAAACCCATTCTCTCGGACAGGGAGAATGGGTTCGTCAATTTTCGCCTACCTCCCCGTATGGATGACGACACTTGTGTTATGTGCACGTAGTATAGTATTTCTGCGGCTTCTTGTCAAATTTCGGGTGGGATTTAGGGAGGAGTTATACTCGTCCCTTCTTTTTTTATTTCCTGGCCGCAAAGGCAGTAACGATAAGGATTTAGCCATGGTGTCCGATGTCCGGATACTCCTTCTTGTATGGCAGGCTGGAGTTAAGGCAAGGCTCTTCTTCTATACGACACGCCGATTGTGTAGAGCGCTAATCGCTTACACTTTCTTAGGGGTGGTAGTTCGAGTCCGGTCCCCGGAGCCAGAGGATCGCTTCACAGGTATATTTGAATCAGGCTGGAAGACGATAGATGGGAATCTCGATCTCTTCCTTATTCAATTTATTCATAAACTACTCCTCTTTTCTCAGCAATAGGCTAAGCTAACACATAAATCTGTTGCTCTGTTCTGGATATCTTTCTTTCCACGGTAAGTCTCATTCCTTTCCAAATACCTCCCTGATTAGCGTTTTTCTGCTTACTTTCAGATAAGAGGCAATGTCACTCAAGATACTGCTCAGTGTTCCCACTTTCAAGGGCTTGTGTTTCGGAATAGTGA
>JBHIEA010000257.1:0-2864 GCA_046760365.1 bacterium | reverse complement strand
CCGCTCAGGGCATGAGAGAGCAGGCCTCCCCTCTTTTTTCTGATATCTGGTCTGCCGAGCTTTATTTGAATAACCATTCAGAGAAATTATTGAAATTCCTATACCTCAAGAAATATCTCGGGACTTTTCCCTCCAATACCACAGTAGTTAAGGTCGGGAATGAGTAGATAATGCTCACCTAAACTTCCTCTGTCTCTATTCTTACAGGCATCACCACATTGATATAGTCCTTACCCCCACTGGGTCGAATCACTCCGGGGCTTACAGGGTCTGTTAATTCGAGACGGATCTCCCCCTCTCCCAGATTTTTGAAGACATCCAGAAGATATGCCGAATTAAAGCCTATTTCGATATCACCTTCGGCTTCGGGCCTTACCGCAACCTCTTCTCGTGCCTGGCCCATCTCGGGAGCATTAGCACTTACACAGAGGATGTTTCCTTGCAATTTAAATTTGACCAGGCGTGACTTCTCGTCAGCCAAGAGAGAAACACGTCTGATGGCACTGTAAAGCTCACTCCTGTCAGTGAGAATTGCTATGTTGTATTCGGTAGGAATTACCTCCCCATAGTTGGGAAATTTTGCCTCGATCAGTTGAGAAATAAGAAGTACGGGTTCGACCTGAAAGAAGATCTGTCTTTGGCTTATTCCTATCTTTACTTCTTTTTCTTGATCCAGGATTCGGACCAGTTGTTGCAGTGCTGGTAAGGGGATTATAATCTTCGCCCGGATTTTTTCTGAAAGAGTAAGAGAGATGCGAATAAAGGCCAGGCGTCTCCCATCAGTGGCCACCATCTTTAGCTCTTTCTCCCCGGCCTCAAGATATACTCCATTTAGATTTTTACGGGTTTCATCCCTAGAGGCGGCGTAAACCGTGCGCTGAATCATCTCTCTTAAGTTTCTTGAGGAAAGAGAGAAAGTCTCTTTTGCTTCCAGACTGGGAATCTCGGGAAACTCGTCTGAAGAGAGACCAAGAAGGTGAAAGGTTGCCTTTTCGCAGCTTATAGTTGCTTTACTGTTAGAGGTATCTAGATTTACCTCACCCGGAGGAAGTTCTCTTAAGATATCAAAAATCTTATCACCCGGCAGGCAAATTTCACCTTCTTCCTGAACCTCGCTGGCGAAAGAAGACCGAATAGTAGTTTCTAGATTGGTAGCGGTCAGATTTACCCTTTCTCCTTTAGCTCCCATCAAAACGTGGGTGAGAATAGGAAGGGTTGCGCTGGTTAAGGCGTTCTGTACTACCCGCATTTCCTCCAAAAAATCCTCTTTCTTACAGATGAATTTCACTCTTTTCTCCTTTGTTGATCCTGCTTTTTAACTAGTTGGTGATCAAATTATTAATTTTATCAAAGTTCAGAGTTAATGCCGGATAAAGACTACGATAAACTTTATAGTACTGATGGTAGACCTTCACATTTTCTCTAATGGGCTTAGTTCGAGAGGTAATGAGAATTAAGTTATCACAGGCCTCTTCAACACTATCATAAACCCCGGTCCCTACCCCAGCTAAAATGGCAGCGCCAAAGGCAGCCCCCTCGGTTACATTAACCGTAGCCATTTCCAGATTCATAATATCTGTCTGCATCTGTCTCCAGAGAGAAGAACGAGCTCCTCCACCCAGGGCTCGGACCTCTTTGACAGAAATCCCCATACTTCTGATAATCTCCAGAGAGTCTCTGAGACCAAAAGCGACTCCTTCAAGGATAGATCTAATCAAATGTGCCTTTCTGTGTCTTAAGGTTAGGCCAAAGAATACTCCCTTAGCGTTGGGATCGGCGTGGGGAGTTCTTTCTCCGGCTAGATAGGGAAGAAAAATGAGTCCCTCACATCCTGGTGGTACCGTGGAGGCTTTCTCAATTAACACCTCATAGGGATCAAGGTTTCTCTTCCTTGCCTCCTCTACCTCCTGAGCACCAAGGTTATCTCGAAACCAGCGCAATGACCCACCGGCTGACAACATCACTCCCATGACGTGCCACTTGCCCGGCACTGCGTGACAGAAGGTATGCACCCTGGTTGACGGGTCCACCTTTACTTTTTGGCTGAAGGCAAAGACTACTCCCGAGGTACCAATGGAAGAAGAAATCATCCCTTCCTTAACAATGCCGCTACCTACCGCGGCGGCAGCATTGTCTCCTCCTCCTCCGACCACGGGGGTGCCGGCTTTGAGTCCGGTTAGCCGGGAAGCCTTACTGGTTATCTTCCCACTAACCACCGGAGATTCAAAACACTCGGGCATCAAATCACGATCAATGTCAAGTTTTTTTAAAATCTCATCGGACCATTTTCTCTTCTTTACATCCAGGAAAAGAGTCCCCGATGCATCCGAAACTTCAGTGGCAAAATTTCCCGTTAATCTGAATCGAATATAATCCTTGGGCAGCAATATCTTAAAGGTATTCTGGTAAACGGCAGGCTCATTATCCCTTACCCAAATGACCTTGCCCACGGTAAAACCAGTTAGTGCCGGGTTACAGGTAAGCTGGATCAAACGGTGTTTACCAATCTTCTCGGTGACATACTCACACTGTCTAGCTGTTCTCTGGTCACACCAGAGAATGCAGGGACGAAGTACCTTATGATTCCGGTCAATGAAAACAGCCCCGTGCATCTGCCCGGAAAGTCCGATTCCTTTGATATTTTCTCCTCTGATTTTAGAATCACTTAATACCTTATTAATTGACTTTACCGTGGCTTTCCACCAATCTTCCGGATCCTGCTCAGCCCAATTAGGCCTTGGTGTACGAAGAGGATACTCTTGCACATTACTAGAGAGAATCCTTCCACTTTCTTGCATCAAAATAGTCTTGGTTCCGGTGGTTCCCACATCTATACCCATTAAATAATCCATCTACCAACCCCC
>JBHIEA010000256.1:0-2875 GCA_046760365.1 bacterium | reverse complement strand
TTTGAATTAAGTTCCTCTCTTTTTTATCTATCTCAAGCCCTGTACAATCAGCAGTCAAGCCGGTTTGGAGGCGGGTTGCCACCCGCGGTGCAAGATCCCGCCCGAGACTAGTGGCTCCCATCAAAATAACTTCGGGTCTTTTGAGCTTCACTAAATCGACTATGGCCTGAGTGTAAAGCTCAGTCCGATAAGACTCAAGAAGAGGATCTTCTATCAAATAGATTTTTTCCAAATCATAATTCAAAAGCACATCTGCTTTTCCTCTCATGTGGCTGCCTAAAAGAACCACCGAAAGCTCCTCCCCCAGATCATTAGCCAGAGTCCTACCCGCCCCCAGAAGCTCATAAGTTACCGGCATAATCTCACCCTTGCGTTGTTCGGCAAATATCCATACTCCTCGGTGAGAAGATAGATCAACCCTTATTTCTTCTTTCTCCATAACAATGGCCTGAAAGGGGCAGGCATCAATGCAGGCTCCACAGAGATTGCAATTATCCAGGATACTCGCGTTTTTTTTCTCCATCCTGATCGCGGAGAAAGGACAGCTGGGTAAACACTTCTCACACCCAGTACATTTTTCAACTATTATTTTGATCTTTCCCATTAAATTATTCTTCTTTTCTTTATTTCAGAAATTAACTTTTCCGCCACTTGAGAAGTTTCTCCAGTGAGAATCTCACCTTTCTTTAGAGGCTGGGGGATAAAAACTTTAACCACCTGAGTGGCGGATCCTTCTAATCCGATTTTCCCCTTATCTAACGGTAAATCTTCAGAGGTCCAGATGGGTATCTTTTCGGCCTTGGCCCTGAGAAGTCCCTTTAAGGAGGGATAGCGAGGTTCATTTATATCTTTGGTTACAGTAACCAGCACCGGAAGTGGAGATTCAACCACTTCAAATGCATCTTCTAAAACGCGCTCTACTCTAATTTTATCCTCATCAACCTCTATCTTTCGGGCATAAGTGATCTGAGGCAAATTGAGCCACTCAGCCAGTCCCGGTCCAACCTGAGCCGTATCTCCATCAATGGCCTGTTTGCCAACAAGTATCAAGTCGAACTTCCCTATTCTTTTGATGGCTATGGCCAGAGTATAAGAAGTAGCCAGAGTGTCGGACCCGGCAAATAATGCGTCTGACAAAAGCACCGCTTCGTCTGCCCCCATGGCAAGAGCTTTCCTTAGAGACTCTTCTGTGGGTGAAGGGCCCATGGAAAGAACTGTAACCTCACCTCCTTTTTTCTCCTTCAGTCTCAAGGCCTCCTCAATGGCATTTTCATCGAATGGATTTATAATACCAGGGACACCTTCCCTAATGAGAGTATTGGTCTCACGATCAATCTTTACTTTTTGCAGTTCTTCCGTATCGGGAACCTGCTTAATACAAACAATAATCTTCATACCTCACTCCTTGAGAATCCTATTAGCGATTATACCCCTCTGGATCTCTGAGGTTCCCTCAATGATCTCAAAGAGTTTGGCCTCTCGCATGTAGCGCTCAACCGGATAATCTTTAGTGTAACCATAACCTCCCAGAATTTGGACCGCTTTGGTAGTTACCTTCATGGCTACCTCCGAGGCGTATAGTTTGCCCATAGAAGCAAGTTTTTCAAAAGGTTTCCCTTGATCAAGAAGCCAGGCAGCTCGATAAAGAAGGTACCTAGCTGCCTCTATCTCGGTAGCCATATCAGCTAAAGTATGCTGAATAGCCTGAAAACTGGAGATGGATCTTCCAAACTGCACCCTCTCCCGGGAATATCTTTTAGCCTCCTCAAAAGCAGCCTCTGCTACTCCCAAAGCTCCAATTCCCACGCCAATTCTTCCGGCAGCGAAGGTCTGCATTGCCACCCGGAAGCCCCTTTTCTCTTTGGACAAAAGGTTGGCTTTGGGAACTCTGCAATCATGGAAAATTAACTCCACGTTGGGCAAAGCACTGAGTCCCATCTTTTCAAAATGCTGTCCAAAGTTAAAACCAGGTGTTCCTTTTTCCAAGATGAAGGCAGTCAATCCTCGAGGTCCCAGACTCCGATCGACGGTGGCAATTACAATATATGTATGAGCGACTTGCCCATTAGTAATAAAAATCTTACTGCCATTGAGAGTATAATGATCCTGTCTCCTTTTGGCGGTGGTCTGAACGTTTCCCGCATCTGAGCCTGCCTCTGGTTCTGTCAGAGCAAAAGCACCTAGAGCCTTTCCTTGAGCCAGAGGAGGAAGAAATTTCCCCTTTTGCTCCTCTGTACCGAATACCATGAGAGGATAGGTACAGAGCAGGTTAGCGCCGAAAATCAAGCCAGTAGTAGCGCAGGCCTTAGAAATCTTTTCTGAGATAAGAGTCCAGGTAAGATAATCCATTCCCAGTCCCCCGTATTCTTTGGGAACGGTAACCCCAAATAGATCTAATTCAGCTAATTTCTTTATGTTCTCACCAGGAAATTCTCCCTTTTTAGAGATCTCATCAGCTCGAGGCGCAAACTCGTGCTGGCTAATTTCCTCTACTAACTCCAGAACCATCTTCTGATCATCGTCTAGACTAAAGTCCACCTACTTTTCCTTGCCTCTTTCACTAATGCGGCCTCTCAAGTTGACCATTAACGGTTTAATATACCTGTGGGAGGCGACTTGTCAAGAACTAAGAAACTCCAGTTTAGGAAAGAACTAAAAGGTTAGAACAATAGAGGAACCCTCATCGCGGCTGCCTTGGGGAAAAAATACCTCACCGGGCAGCGAAACTATCAGGAGGTCTTCTTACCTCGATACCTGGATAAATCTCCCACTACTAATACTTTTCTGGTATGATCAAGTGAGCAAAAAACTCCACTTCTATCACATAAATTTGAAACACCCTCCAATTCTTCATTAACGCAAGAGAATGGAGGAC
>JBHIEA010000255.1:0-2883 GCA_046760365.1 bacterium | reverse complement strand
CCCGCTCTGCTCTTTGCAGTCAACAACATGGAATGTCCTTCACTGAATATTTACGGGAAGAGGTAACTAAAAAAGATGCCGAAAAATTTGGTCATTGTAGAATCGCCGGCTAAGGCTAAAACCATAAATAAGTTCCTGGGTAAGGGTTTTCGGGTGGAGTCCTGCTATGGACATATAAAGGACCTGCCCCAGAAAAATTTGGGAATAGATATAGAAAACCGGTTTAAACCGACCTACCGCATAATCCCGGGAAAAGGGAAAGTGGTAAAGAAATTAAGGGATTTGAGCAGCCAGATGGAAAAGGTCTATCTGGCCACGGATCTAGACAGAGAGGGAGAGGCGATTTCCTGGCATCTTTCCCAGGAAATAGCTTGTCCGGACAAGGCAAGAATAGTTTTCAATCAGGTCACTAGAGAAGCTATCCGTGAGGCCATGGAAAACCCTGGTCAGGTTGACCTCAATAAAGTGAGTGCTCAGCAAGGAAGAAGAGTATTAGATAGACTGGTAGGATATAAGCTCTCGCCCCTTCTCTGGGAGAAGGTAAAAAGAGGGCTCTCTGCCGGAAGGGTCCAGTCGGTAGCGGTTCGGCTTGTGTGTGAGCGGGAAAAAGAGATAGGAAAATTCATTCCCGAGGAGTATTGGGTAGTTGCGGCTAGATTTGGGTTGGCTCGCAAAAGGGCTTTTCTGAAGGCAAAACTTTGCCTGATTGACGGCCAAAAGGTAAGGATAGGTAGTGAAGCTCAGGTAAGGGAAATTGCGGAAAAGATAAAAGAGCAGCAATACCAGATCGTCAGGGTAAGAAAAGAGGAGAAGAAAAAATCTCCTCCGCCTCCCTTCACCACTAGTACCCTCCAGCAGGCAGCCGCTTACCATCTGAGGTTTTCGTCAGCCCGCACCATGAAACTAGCCCAAGACCTGTACGAAGGCCAGGAGATCGGACCTGAAGGAAGAGTGGGCCTTATTACCTACCCGCGAACCGATTCTGTCCGCGTGGCTAAAGAAGTGCAAAAGGAGGCACGAGAGTGGGTAAAGAAAAGGCTGGGGGACAAATTTTTACCTTCGAAAATTCCTTATTATAGAAACAGAAAATCGAGTCAGGATGCTCACGAGGCTGTACGACCCACGAGGATCAAGCGGGATCCAGAGCACGTCAAAAAGTACTTATCAGATCCCCATTATAAACTCTATGAGCTCATCTGGAAAAGATTTGTTGGTTCTCAAATGGAAAAGGCGACTATAGAGACAGTTGAAGTGGAGATTCAGGGAGGAGTATATCTTTTTAAAGCAGAGAGTAGAAAAATCAAATTTCCCGGCTATCTTCTAATTTATAAAGAGAAAGAAAGAAAAGATGAGAGTCTACCGGCTGTCAAAGAAAACGAGAAGTTAAAGTTAGAAGAGCTTACCTCAAAACAGCAATTTACCAAAGCACCTGCCCGATATACTGAAGCTAGCCTGGTTAAGACTCTGGAAGAAAAGGGAATTGGAAGGCCGAGTACTTATGCTCCCATTATCTCCACCATTAAGCAAAGAGGCTATGTGAAATCTAGTAAGGGTGGGCTTATTCCTACGTCCCTGGCAAGGGTAGTGAATGATCTTCTGGTGGACAGTTTCTCTTCTGTTCTTGACCCTCATTTCACTGCCCGGATGGAGGAAGGTCTGGATGCAGTGGAACAGGGCAAAAGACCCTGGACCGCTTTAGTAGGCGATTTTTATGACCATTTTAAAAAAGAGCTGGATGTGGCCGAACAAAAGATGAAGGATGTTAAAAGAGAGGGATGGAAAACCTCACCCCTTAAATGCGAGAAATGTGGAGGGGAAATGGTCCTTAAATTCGGCCGCTATGGGGAATTTCTTGCTTGTTCCAATTATCCTCGCTGTAAGAATACTAAAGAGGTAGCTCAAAAGACGGGAGTTAGTTGTCCTTCCCCGGGCTGTGAGGGAGAGATCATAGAGAGATTATCCAAAAAGGGCAGGATCTTCTATGGGTGCTCGAGATTTCCCCAATGCCGGTTTGTCTTGAAAACCGAACCAGTGGCAGAAAATTGTCCTCATTGCGAGAATCCTTATCTGATAAAGGTTAAGAATGATCTAAAGTGTCCGGAATGCGGAAAAAGAATGGAAGAGTTTTGCATCGAGGAGTTCAAACTGGGTAGAGTCCCTTTTAAAATAATGAAAAGAAGATGGAAGCAAAAATAGATTGGCTGGATAGATTTCATCGTTACCTGGAAGAGGAAAAAAGTCTTTCCTCGCACACAGTTAAAAGCTATACCAGTGATATAAAGGATTTTTTAAAATTTGTCCTTTCCCAGAAGAAAGATTTGAAAGGCGTGGGCTATCCTACGGTGCGAGAGTATCTGGAGTCTCTTCAAAAAAAAGAAAGAAAGAAGTCCACTCTGGCCCGAAGAGTTGCTTCTTTACGAAGCTTCTTTTATTTTCTCTATTTGAAGGGACATCTAAGATCTTTTCCTCTCTCCGGGATGCGGGGTCCAAAACGGGGAAGAAAAATTCCGGCCTATCTGGAGGAGGAGGAGGTACAAAGACTCCTCAATGCAGCAGAAGGAGAGGACTTTATTCATGGTCGGGATAGGGCAATTCTGGAACTTTTATACGCCACGGGAATGAGGGCGGCTGAGTTAGTAAATCTTAAGGTTGAAGATCTTGACTTTGGGTCCGAGACAGCGAAGGTTAGAGGTAAAGGCTCCAAAGAAAGGATAATACCGGTGGGAAGCTATGCCGTCAAAGCACTAACCACGTATTTACCCATGAGAAAAGAGAAGGCAAAACCTGGGGTAAAGGCTCTCTTTGTCAATAGATTCGGAGGAAGACTCTCCGACAGGTCTTTGCGAAAAAAACTGAATCAATACCTGGAATTAGCCAACATCC
>JBHIEA010000254.1:0-2888 GCA_046760365.1 bacterium | reverse complement strand
GGAGTAATTGCTGACTTCGAGGTAACCCAGAAGATGGTGGAATATTTTATCTCTCAGGTTCAGCCCTATCGCCGTGTGGTTGGTCCTAAACTGGTAATCGGAGTTCCTTCAAGGGCTACCAAGGTTGAAAAGAAAGCAGTGGCCGACATAGCTACCCATCTGGGAGCTCGCCAGGTTCACCTGGTACATGAGCCAGTGGCAGCGGTAGTTGGAGCAAATTTACCTATATCCGAACCTCTAGGGAATATGATAGTTGATATTGGGGGAGGAACCAGTGAGGCAGCCATAACTTCCCTGGATGGGATAGTGATAAGCAGACATATTCGAATAGCCGGAGATGAGATGGATCAGACTATAATTCTATATCTAAAGGAGAATCACAATTTATTCATTGGTGAACAGATGGCCGAGCGCATTAAGATAAAGATAGGATGTGCCCATTCTCCCTCGCGGAATGAGAAGATGAAAGTGAGGGGAAGAGATTTGAGCACGGGTTTTCCCAATGAAATACAGATAGACTCTGAGGAGTTAAGCAATATTCTCTCTCCGGTAGTATCCACGATTTGTGAGATGATAGAAAGCACCCTCGAGGAAAGTCCACCAGAGCTAGCGGGAGACATAATGGAGAGAGGAATATACCTCACTGGAGGAGGAGCCTGCCTTAAAGGATTTGACAAATACATTTCTAAAAGAGTCCATTTGCCGGTAAAGCTGGTCCCCGAACCTCTTCTTTCAGTGGTACTGGGAGCGGGGAAGTTATTGGAGGATCGGGAGCTTCTCTCTATTGTAGAAACCAGCCCTGATTCGGAATAATTAATTAAGATGATTAAAAGGGTGGTGAGCTTGAAGATATTTTTCTTAGTTGGGTTTCTCTTTCTGTCCTCTGTTCTAATGTTGATTTCCATCTACCATATTGATGTGGTCGTCCGAATCAGGGAGAAAGGCTATCTCTTTATGGAGCTGTTTCCGGCGGCAGGTTTTCGTCTTAAATCCAACATAATTGAATTCGCCAAAGGCCTTCATAATTCAAGAAGATTAAGAGAGGAAAACAAGGCCCTTAAGGATCAGCTCGCCGAGCTCCTTTTCCGGGAGAAGAATTATTACCAGAGGATCGCCTCTACCAATGAGAGACTCCAGAAGTTGCTTGAATTCCAGAAAAAACAAGCCTATGAGCTTCTCCCTGTCGAGGTGGTGGCTTACGCTCCCCGCAACTATTTTAAAATCTTTTTTTTGGGAAAGGGAGGGAAAAAGGGAATAGAGAAAGGGATGGTCGTGATTAGTCCCCAGGGATTAGTAGGAAGAGTAATTGAGGTATATCCTCATCAAGCCAAAGTTCTGGCAATTCTGGATGAGCGGAGCAAGGTAGGAGTAAGAAATGAAAGAACCAGGGATGTGGCTATCTTGCAGGGTAAAGGAACGATATGTGAGTTGGAATATCTTTTGACCAAAGCCTCTGTCAAAGTGGGGGATGAGATTGTGACTTCAGGTCTAGGGGGCCTTTTCCCCAAAGGGATTTTGGTGGGGAAAATTTCTCGAGTGAAAAAGAATCCCAATCGTTTATTTCAGAAGGTGGAGGTTATTCCCGCAGTAGATTTTGGGAAGTTGGAGGAGCTATTCGTCATCAGGAAATGAAAAAATTAGCTATCTTTATACTTTTGGTGAGTTTTGTTTTTCTTCTGGAGGCTACTTTGATGGGGATAGTCTCTTTTAAAGGAGGCAAGCCAGATTTTCCTTTCATTCTGCTCATCCTATGGGCCTGGACTCATGACTGGAAGGAGGGTTTGCTAGCCGGTTTTACCATTGGACTGCTTGAAGATATCTTCTTTTCTCCCTTATTGGGGCTAAACGCGTTTGCTCTGTCCTTAGTAGGATTTCTTACCTCCGAAGTGAGGGAAAGGGTCTACCAGGAAAATATAGTCTTTATTCTCCTCATGGTGGGACTGGCCAGCATCCTGAGTGGAGCCATTCTCTCGGCCTGGCTGACTATCTTTCGTTATTCCTCTTCTTTTTTAGAAAAAATCGTCTACCTCACCTTGCCTACTTCCCTATACAACGTTCTTTTGGTTTTTCTTGTTTTTTTGGTGCGAGAAGTCTGGCGCAAGGAAAGAATCTATAGAGCTTAATTATTCTATTATCTTGGGAACCTTAAATTGATTTCGTCCTTTCTTGGGAGCGTTGGATAGGGCCTCTTGAGTCGGAAGAGATTTTTTTCGCTTGTCCTCTCTAAATACATTTTTCAAAGCAAAGACATGAGAAGTAGGAGGGACGTTACGAGTGTCTATTTCTTTGAGTTTGTCCACATAGGTCAGAATCTCTCCTAGCTGGCGGCTGAATTTTTTTTCCTCCTCGGGAGTTAACTGGAGCCGTGCCAGGTGAGCAATATACCTGACCTCTTCTAAGCCAATCTTTTTCGCCATATCGTTCTCCTCAACCGTGTCCTCACCCTGGAAGTTCCAGGTCAAAAGAAAAATGAGATTCTAAGTCGAAAGAACCTGGGGGAAAGGATTTTGTAGACTTTTCTCGTAAGGTGGTTTATGTATTCCTTTTTCTGTGATTATGCCTTTTATGTATCTAGCCGGAGTTACATCAAAGGCAGGATTATATGACTTGATCCCCTGAGGGGCAATCCTTTTTCCAAAACCACTGATTATTTCGGAGGAATCTCTTTGCTCAATGGGAATTTCCTTACCAGAGGATAGGGATAGATCAATACTGGAAAAAGGACAGGCTACATAGAAGGAAATTTCATTCTCCTTTGCCAGTACCGCCAGCGGATAAGTTCCTATCTTGTTGGCTACGTCACCATTAGCGGCAACTCTATCTGCTCCCACCAAGACCTTATTAATCTTTCCTTCTTGCATTACCCGTCCGGCCATGTCATCGCAGAT
>JBHIEA010000253.1:0-2890 GCA_046760365.1 bacterium | reverse complement strand
AGATGAGGAAAGTGGCTATCAATGGATTTGGCAGAATTGGGAGAATAACCTTAAGGGCAGCGTTAGAGAAGGGGTCGAGTCTAGATTTTGTTGCCGTAAATGATTTGGTGGATGCCAAGACCCTAGCTCATCTGTTTAAATATGATTCTATCCACAGAGCCTATCCTGGAGAGGTGAAGGCTGAGGATGGTGCCATTATCATTGATGGGAAGAAGGTGAGAGTTTGCCAGGAGAAAGATCCGGCACAGCTTCCCTGGAGGGAGATGGGGGTAGATCTCGTCATAGAATCTACGGGGCTTTTCCGAACCAAGGAGAAAGCAGCCTCTCATTTAAAGGCAGGAGCCGGTAAGGTCATCATCACTGCTCCAGCTAGAGGTGGTGATGAGGTTTTGACCATAGTCATGGGAGTAAATGAGCAGATGTTTGATCCTTCTACTCATGAGATCGTCTCTAATGCCTCCTGCACTACTAACTGTCTGGTTCCCATGGTGAAAGTGTTGATGGATAGCTTCGGGGTAAAACGAGGCTTGATGACCACCATTCATTCCTACACCAATGATCAAGCCCTGCTTGATGCTCCTCACAAGGATCTTAGGAGGGCCCGGGCAGCCGGTCTTTCCATGGTTCCGACTACCACCGGAGCAGCAGTGGCTGTGGGAAAAGTGATTCCGGAGTTGAAGGGAAAACTTGATGGGTTGGCCATCCGGGTCCCCACCCCCGATGTTAGTCTGGTAGATCTGGTGGTTGAAGTAGAAAAAGAGACCACGATTGATGAGGTGAATTCTGCTTTCAAGCGGGCCTCAGAGGAAAACCTTAAAGGGATTTTAAAGTACTGTGAAGAGCCCTTGGTTTCCCATGATTTTACCACTGATCCTGCCTCTGCTATTGTAGATGCAAAATCTACCGGGGTAATTGAAGGAAAAATGGTGAAAGCTCTGGGTTGGTATGACAATGAGTGGGGATATAGCTGTCGAGTAGTAGATCTTGCCGAATATATGGACAGGAAAATGGGTTGAGAGGGTCTAAAACCATGAAATTATCAGTTAAGGATCTGGACTTAAAAGATAAACGTGTTTTGATGCGGGTTGATTTTAATGTAAGTTTAAATGAGGCAGGAAGAATCACCGATGATACCAGGATCGTCTCGGCACTTCCCACCATTAAATATCTGCTGGACCAGGAGGCCAGTTTAATTTTAATTTCACATCTGGGTAGACCCAAAGGTAAGCCAGTGGAGTCGCTACGAATGAATCCTGTAGCTCATCGTCTGGCCGAGCTTCTGGAAAAAAAAGTCTTAAAGCTGAATGATTGTGTGGGCCCTGAAGTAGGCGAGGCGGTTAGCAAATTAAAAAGGGGAGAGGTCATTCTTTTGGAGAATACCCGTTTTCATCCTGAGGAGACTAAAAATGATCCTGACTTTGCCAAAAAGCTAGCTGATCTGGCTGATGTTTTCGTCAATGATGCCTTTGGAACGGCTCATCGAGCCCATGCCTCAACTGTAGGGGTGACTCAGTTTTTACCAGCGGCGGCCGGTTTTTTAATGGCCAAAGAACTTGAGGTTTTGGGAGAGATACTCACCCGTCCTGGGACCCCTTTTGTGGCTATCCTGGGAGGAGCCAAAGTTTCCGATAAGATCGGAGTTTTGCGTAACCTTCTGGGTAAATGCCAGGACATCCTTATTGGGGGAGGGATGGCTTACACCTTCCTCAAAGCAAAGGGGATAGAGGTGGGGCGATCTCTTCTAGATCCGGAAAAGGTAAAAGATGCGGATCTTATAATGAAACAGGCTCCCCAAAAAGGTACTCAGCTTCTACTTCCTCTTGATCACTGGGTAGCCAGGGAGGCAAAGCCCAAGGTGGAGGTGAGAATAGTGCCTCAGGACAAAATCCCCCACGGTTATTTGGCTTTGGACATTGGACCAGAGACTATAAGACTCTTTGAGAAATCTATCAGAAAAGCAAAAACAGTCTTCTGGAATGGACCGATGGGGAGGTTCGAGATTGCGAATTTTGCTGAAGGTACTCGGGCTATAGCTAGGATATTGGCTGAATCCGGGGCAAAAGTGGTGGTAGGGGGAGGCGATTCCATCGCCGCTCTCAAGAAGATGGGCTTAAAAGATAAGATGAGTTATGTCTCTACGGGAGGAGGAGCTTCTCTAGAGTTCCTGGAAGGAAAAGAGCTACCGGGGGTAGCCTCACTGAGCGATAAGAAATAGGAGAGAGCTTTGCGCAAGCCTGTCTTTGGTGGTAACTGGAAGATGAACAAAACGGTAAAGGAATCTATAGAGATGGTAAAACAGCTAAAAGAAGAGATTGGACGCGTTATGAGGGTGGAAGTGGCGATTTTTCCTCCTTTTACCTCTCTTTGGGCAGTGAAAAAGGTCCTTGAAGACAGCCCGATAGGCCTGGGGGCACAGAATATGTACTGGGAAGAAAAAGGTGCCTATACTGGAGAAGTATCTCCTCTTATGCTGCTGGATGCAGGGTGCAAGTATGTAATTCTGGGCCACTCCGAGAGAAGGCAGTATTTTGGAGAAACCGATGCCCGAGTAAACCAGAAAATTAAGGCGGCTCTTTCTCTGGGGCTCACTCCCTTGGTTTGCGTAGGAGAAATCCTGGAGGAAAGGAAAGCTGGTAGAGCAGAAGAGGTTGTTGAATCTCAGATGAGAAAATGCCTGGAAGGACTTAACTACTCAGAAGCACCTAAATTAATCATTGCTTACGAGCCTGTTTGGGCTATAGGAACGGGCAAGATTGCCACCCCTGGTGAGGCTCAGAGGATGCATAGTTTCATCAGGGATATCCTGGAGGAACTTTGGGGGAAAAAGATATCCTCCACTATACGTATTCAATACGGAGGAAGTGTAAAGCCGGAGAATATTAAGGATTTA
>JBHIEA010000252.1:0-2891 GCA_046760365.1 bacterium | reverse complement strand
ATGGCCTGAGGATACTGACCGATAATTTCTGCCGCCTGAGATAGTTTCTCCGCAGCTTGATATTCTCCCTGGGCGTTGATGACCTTGGCTCTTCTTTCCCGCTCCACTTCAGCCTGTCTGGCCATAGCTCGCTTCATGGTATCGGGTATCTCAATCTCCTTTACTTCCACGACACTTACTTTAATTCCCCAAGGGTCGGTCTGTTCATCAATGATGGTCTGGAGTCTTTCATTTAATTTTTCTCTATGGGAAAGAAGCTCATCCAATTCTGCCTCTCCTACAACTCCCCTCAAAGTTGTCTGGGCAATCTGGAGAGTGGCAAAACGGTAATTTTCTACCTCGACCACCGACTTAGAAGGGTCTATAACCCGGAAATAGACCACTGCGTTTACCTTCACGGGAACATTGTCTTTGGTAATGACTTCCTGAGGTTGGACATCGAAATTCATGGTTCTAAGACTTACCTTAACCATTCTATCTACAATGGGAATAAGGAAGAAAAGGCCCGGTCCCTTGGCTCCTACTAATCTACCTAAACGGAAGATAACCCCTCTTTCATATTCGGTCACTACCCTTATAGCGGCCATGAGGATGATGATCACTATGATAACCAAAAAAATTATCAATCCCATCTTAAACCTCCTTTTTTTTCACCACTAACTTCATTCCTTCAATTTTAACTACCTCCACCTCTTCCCCTTTTTTAATCACCTCCTCCTTTGATTGAACCACGCCATTCCAGATCTCTCCATGGATCTGGATCTTACCACGGGGATTAAGATCACTCCTGGCTACTCCGCCGGTTCCAATCATACCTTCCAGCCCTGTAGCTGGCTTTTTAAATTGCGCTCTTATAGCATAAAAGACGATAAATATAAAAAGGCAGCTTGTAGTTACCACCATGGCAATAATGTAAGTTAAAGAGATAGAGATATAGACAGCAGCCGGACGTATAAGCATGAGAGAGCCCAAAGTTAAAGCGATGACCCCTCCAATAGTTAAAGCTCCGTAAGAGGGCACCTTAATCTCCAGAACAAAAAGGACAATGGCCAGGATAATCAACAAAAGCCCTGCTAGGTTAAAGGGGAGGATTTGAAGAGAGAAAAAGGATAGGATTAAGGAAATTGAGCCGGCGATACCGGGCAGGAATATCCCCGGATGAAGAAATTCCAGAATAATTCCCCATATTCCTATCATAAGTAAAATATAGGCGATGTTGGGATCAGCCAGGGTTTGGAGAACTTTTTCTCGAAAGCTCATTCCTATATCTCGAAGATGGGCTCCGGCAGTTTTTAAGATTGCCCCAGTGTGGTCAAGACTAACCCTTTTTTCATTCAATTTTCTTAATAGATCCTGCCTATCCTCAGCAATGAGGTCTACAACTCCCAGTTTCAGAGCCTCTTCATCGGTAATGGAGACGCTTTCTCTTACCGCTTTCTCTGCCCACTCAACATTTCTTTTTCTTTTTTGGGCAATAGATTTAATATAGGCAGAAGCATCGTTAACTATTTTTTCTTCCATGGTTTTAGTCATTCCCCCGACACCCATGGCCACCGGATGAGCTGCTCCGATGTTGGTACCGGGGGCCATGGCGGCAATATGGGAAGCCAAGGTGATGAAGACTCCTGCCGAGGCTGCTCTGGCTCCCTTAGGAGAAACATACACCACTATGGGAACCTGACTGTTCATCATTGCCTTGACCATCTGACGCATTGATTTGTCCAATCCTCCCGGGGTGTCCAATTCAACCACCAGACACTGAGCTTTTTCCTGGGAGGCAATCCTCAGGGCTTTATCAAGACGATCTGCAGCCACTGGACTTATCGGCCCTTCCAGCCGCAAAACTTGCACTACTCTGGGCTCCTCACCCATAGCAGAGTAGCTAAAGAGAGAAAACCAAGAAAGCAGGCTAATTACCACATATCTAAAACTTCTGAACATCAAGCCATCTCCCCCGATACCTTTCTGGCTTCCATTAGTAGTTTTATTTTGTCCCATATTTTCTGAGCTACTTCTCTTTTGCTTCTTCGGGATAGAGCCTCTTTTTTGCCTCCGCGATCGATTAAGGTAACAACATTCGTATCTACCTCAAAGCCAGCCCCTTCCAAAGTTACATCGTTGGCCACCACCAGATCAAGACCTTTGCTAATTAATTTCTTCCTGGCCTCTTTTTCCAAGTCCTTAGTTTCGGCACAAAACCCCACCAAGATCTGGCCACCCCTTTTTTCTCCCAGTTCTTTTAAAATGTCGGGGTTTTGCACTAGCTCTACCACCAACTTTTCCCGGGATTCCTTTTTTATCTTATTTTGCCAAGGCCTCGCCGGTCGATAATCGGACACGGCCGCGGCCATCAGTACTCCATCCACCTTGGGGAATTTACCCATCACGGCATCATACATTTCTTGAGCTGATTCTACCCGGTAAAACTCAACTCCACCAGGAGGAATAAGGGAGCTAGGGCCACTGACCAGGATTATTTTTGCTCCCCGTGATCTGCCCTCCTCGGCCAAAGCATAGCCCATTTTGCCACTGGAATAATTACTGAAGAAGCGAACCCTATCCAATCTTTCTCTGGTGGGACCAGCAGTAACCAGAAAGGTTTTCCCCCGAAAATCATCTCTGGACTGGATTAAGTTTTCCAGAGATTCGACAATTTTTGGAGGCTCGGTCATTCGGCCCATTCCTACTTCTCCGGAGGCGAGATCTCCTTTTTCCGGGCCGATGAACCTATAACCCGCAGCCTTAAGTTTAGCTATGTTTCTTTGCAGTATGGGACTGCGGTACATCCCCTGGTCCATAGCCGGAGCTATTACCACCGGAGCCTCGGTAGCCAGGACGATGGTGGTGAGAATCTCGTCAGCAATTCCGCTGGCGATCTTTCCTATCACATT
>JBHIEA010000251.1:0-2892 GCA_046760365.1 bacterium | reverse complement strand
AGATTATCCACGCGTTACTCACCCGTTCGCCGCTAAGATCAGCTATCACAGAAAACTCATAATCCCCACAAAGTGTGAATTAATCATCTTCTGCTTCAAGTTGATCTCCGCTCGACTTGCATGTATAAGGCACGCCACCAGCGTTCGTTCTGAGCCAAGATCAAACTCTCCAAAAAGTTTTTTTCTTTTGGGGCTATCTGCTCTACCAAGTTTTCAAAGATCAGTCATATTATATATTATTATTTTTCTCTGTCAAGTGCGCCAAGCGATGCTACTTTTTTCCGGTGGAGGTACCTTTCCCTCGAGCAACCCACAATTCTCAGAACCTTCCTTTTCGAAAATATCTCTACCTTTTAAAATAATAACTTTTTCAGACTCTGAACTCACCCAGCCAGTGATTGGCTGCCCATTATCCTACCGGGATGAATATTAAAAAATTTTTTTATTTTGTCAAATCCCTCACTTTTCTCTGAGGCTGGCCCCTAAACGCTCCTTTAATAACCTCACTATGACCTGCTGAATGCGGGCCACCTCCTCATCCCTCAAGGTTCTATCCCAACATCGAAAAGTCAAGGAATAGGCAAGACTTTTATAGCGAGGGGGAACAGATCCTCCCCGGTAAATATCAAAAAGCTCAACCTTCTCCAACCACTTTCCTCCCGCCTTGATAATCTCTTCTCTAACTCTTTTGGCTGGGACTTCTTCTTTCACTACCAGAGCCAGGTCGCGCTGAATAGAAGGAAACTTTGGAAGCGGTTTAAATTTCTTTTCCTTGGTGCGAGAAGACACCAAATTAGGAAAAACAAATTCAAATAAATACAGGGGGAAAGAAAGCTGGAAGTTCTCGGCGATCCTCTGGTTAAGCCTTCCAAGTCTGCCAATAAGGGTCTTTCCCTTTTTGACTGCGGCCCTCTGCCGAGGAGAAAAGTAGCCACAATCACAAGGGGTGTATTCCACATCCTTTATCTCCAGACCTTCCAGAAGAATCTCCCCTATCCCTTTCAAAGAAAGAAAGTCAAAACCTCTTTCCAGAACTAACCCGGCCAAAAGAGGAATTTCTTGGAGAGGATGATCTTTCTTGAAGACCGTTGCTAATTCAAAGATACGCAGCTGCTCTATCCCCTGATTGAGATTATGATCCACAATGGCTAATAAATGAGGAAAAAGGTGGCTGGTTAAAATCTCTCCTTGCGTAGATAGAGGATTTCTGATCCTTACCTCCTCCTTAAGAGAAAAACCGGTCTTCTGGAAAAGACTTTCCTCACCCAGCCCACTTGCTATCACTTCATAGAAGCCCAAACCTTTAAGGGTTTCCCTGCTCTTTTTTCTATAAATTTCCTCAAGGCCTTCCCGAGACTCCTCGCCTCCTAGAGGGGGAAAGCTTATCCTTAGTCGATTATACCCATAGAATCTGGCTATCTCCTCAATGAGATCTATTTCCCTAGTAATATCAGGCCTGAAGGAGGGGATACCTATCCTCCAGGTTTTGTCTTTCTCTACCACGTCAAATTGTAGACTCTCGAGGATCTTTTTCATTCTACTCGAGGAGATCCGGCTTCCCAGGATTCGGCGGGTCCGGGAGGGACGAAGAAAAGTCCATCGTTTCCGGTCCGGCAACCATCCTGCATCCCGGATGGGCCCCTCAATCTTCCCGCCAGCCACAGTTTGAAGAAGGAAAGCGGCTCTATTCAGAGCCTTCCTTACCCCTGAAGGGTCCACGGTTTTCTCAAACCGATGGGAAGCCTCGGTACTAAGACCCAGTCTTCGGGAAGTTCTCTGGATACTCTCCGGATTAAAATAGGCGGCCTCCAGAAGAATGTGTCGGGTAGTTTGAGTAACCTGAGAATCTTGCCCTCCCATAACTCCAGCTAAGGCAATCGGTCCTGCGGGGTCAGCGATAGCCAACATATCCTCATCAAGCTCTCGGGGGATCCCATCCAGAGTAATTAGTACCTCATGATTTTTTGCCCGGCGAACTATTATCTTCTGGTTGGTAATGAGTCTATAGTCAAAAGCATGAAGAGGCTGACCCATCTCCCACAAGACATAATTAGTAATGTCCACAACATTATTAATGGGTTTAGCTCCGGAAAGGACCACCTTTTGCCAGAGCCAAAGAGGGGAAGGCTCCACTTTTACATCTTTTATCAGACGAGCACTATAGTACGGACAAAGATCGCGGTCCCTTATCTCTATCTGAACCCCCTCGAGCGAGCTTACCCTTTCTTTACTTATTCTGTACGATGGTAGATTTAGCTTGCGCTGAGTGAGAGCTGCAACCTCTCTGGCTATTCCCACCATGCACAGGCAATCGCCACGGTTGGGCGTTATCTCCAGATCCAGGACCGTATCCTCCAGATCCAAAGCCTGAGATAGATTCATCCCGGGGTTAAGATAGGAGGGAAGCACCATAACTCCTGATTGATCCTTACCCAATCCCAGCTCATCCTCGGAACAGATCATTCCCGGAGAGTCCACTCCCCGCACTCTTACCTTTCTCACCTTGATTCCGCCCCGAAGTACAGCTCCCTCCAAGGCTACCGGGACCATTAAGTGTGGTTTTATGTTAGGTGCCCCGCAGACCAGGGAAACAGCCTTATCTCCGACATCTAGCTTAACCAGCTTTATTCTGTCCGCATCAGGATGAGGCTTAATGGAAAGAATTCTCCCTACTACAACCTTTTCAAGCCTGCCGAAGGGTTCCACTGTCCTTACCTCAAGACCGACTTTGGTCAACTGCTCAGCTAGCTCCTCGGGAGAAAAGGGAAAATCGACTATTTTTTTGAGGTACTTATAAGAGACTCTCATCTAGGTATCTTTTTTTGGTCTGGTCAATTTTTATACAATAGAACAGCCTCTTTGTCAAATTCTTAAGGATCTATGATAAAATAT
>JBHIEA010000250.1:0-2908 GCA_046760365.1 bacterium | reverse complement strand
GTAAATCTAAGGGAAATGTGGTGGACCCTTTGAAGATGATGGAAAAATATGGAACCGATGCCTTTAGATTCTCCCTGGTGGCCCCAAAGACAGATTCTCCTTATCTTCGCTTCTCCGAAAATAGACTGCGAGGGTGCCGGAACTTTGCCAACAAAATCTGGAATGCCTCCAGATTTACCTTGATGAATCTAACCGATTTTACGCCGGAAGGAAGAATAGATGATCTTGAATCGCTAAAGCTTTGCGATAAATGGATTCTGGGTCGTTTCTTTTCTCTGGTTAACGACGTGACTCAACATTTAGACCATTACAGATTTTCCGAAGCGGCAAATTCCCTTTATCAGTTTTTTTGGGGAGAATTCTGTGATTGGTACATAGAGCTGGTAAAGCCCCGTTTACTGGGAAAAGAAGGGAAATTTTCCCGCTACACAGCCCAGTGGATCCTGCATTATGTCCTGAGAGGAACCTTGAAACTGCTCCATCCCTTTATGCCTTTTATCACTGAGGATATTTACCAGCGTCTTCCTCGCACCCGCGAGCAAAGCATTATGATATCTGACTGGCCAGTGACTAAGAAAAAAGCTGATTCAGAGGTAGAGGAAAAAATGAACCTTTTAATGCAGATTATCCAGGAGGCACGTACTGTGAGGTCGGAGATGAGAATTGCTCCCCAAAAAAGAATAGACCTCTACCTTAAATCACCTAACCAGAAGAAACTGAATTTCTTACGGGAAAATAGATCCCTTATTGTCAATTTGGTAAGAACAGAGAAGCTGACTATAGGGGAGAAAATAGCTAAACCTAGTGGTTCCATTTCCTCTTTAGTGGATGACATAGATATTTTTATTCCTCTGGAGCCATTGATAGACGCGAATAAGGAAAGAAAAAGGCTGAAGAAAAACTTAGAAACAATAGAAAAAGAATTAAGGGACCTGGAAAAGAAACTCTTAAGCCAAGATTTTTTAAGAAAAGCTCCCCCAGAAATTGTAAGAAAGGAAAAAGCAAAAAGCAGTAGCATTCGGTCAAGAGCCGAGAAACTAAAAAGAATATTGAGGGAGATCCAGACAATATGAGAAAGTTAATAGGTGTGTGCGGAAGCGATAGCACTGATCTGGAACTTTCTTCGGCTACCCTAAAAACCGCCGAACAGGTAGGATACTATATTGCCCAAAGGGGTGGAGTTTTAATTTGTGGAGGAAAGGGGGGAGTCATGGAACAAGCAGCAAAGGGAGCAAAAAGAGCCCAGGGACTGACCGTAGGAATTCTTCCAGATGCCAAGGAGAAGGCCAACAGATTTATTGATATCGCTATCGCCACCCACTTTGGTTATGCCAGAAATTATATCCTCATAAATAGTGCCGATGCCGTAATTGGAATAGCAGGTAGGTGGGGTACCCTTAACGAGATATCGTACTCTTTAAATATTGGGAAGCCAACCGTCGTCATAAAAGGGAGCGGCGGCTGGATGGATATCCTGAGCAACGAAGCCATACTAAAAAAACTTGAACTAAAACCTCACATTGTTGACTCGGCAAAGGAGGCAGTGGATCTAGCCTTCAAACTAAGTGAATAAATCTTGCTAGGTGAAGGGCCGTATTGGAAATCCTTTATCTCAGATTTTTCCAGAAGAAGAGGCTCAAGCCTTAAACGGGTTAGATCTTTATTAAATCAAAACCTCAGGTCCCTCTTTTGACATCCAGTGATTTTCAGCTAAGATAAATACAACCTTTTAAAATCGCCGATTAGGATATATTGAGCCACGAAAAGACGCCACTTAGGCCCAAGCAAGAAGAGAAGTAAATCTACCGCTACCAAAAACTTTAGCGGAGGTGTCTTTAAAAGAAATCTCTATTCAACGAACAATAGTTAAAAAGGGGAGGTGCCAATGAAGAAAGGTTTAGTAAGTGGGGTAATATTAGTAGCGGCAGGCTTTCTATTCTGCAATATCGCACTGGCTGCGATAACCACCCAGGGAACGCTGGAGTTAAAAATAGTAAGAAGTAGTGAAAAACCAGCGGGAGCGGAGGTAGCCACTCCCTTGTCAAAATACGGTGATGTGAGGATGCATTACGATGTGAAAGTAACCTCCGGTCCCTGGGAGGCATTGTTTGCACCCCGGATCAGACTGGATGGGGAACCCCAGTTTGTCGAAGACGATGGCTCCTACCTCAAGGTTACCCTGAGTCACGGAAATTTCGTGCTAAAACCTAGGTTGGACTACGAGATATTCCATGTCTATGCCTATGGTCCAGATGGAGTGATTGATGGAGGTGCCAACATTCCCAAGAAGCCCGGGATCAAAATCAACCTACCAATCAAGTCCTTAAATATGAGTTTGGATCTAGCGGTAAATAACTCGGCGGTATACAAAGACACTGGCATGGAACTAACAGGCACTGGAGATCAGAAGACAAAATGGAACTACGGAGCAGGCCTGGCCTTCGGCGTAAAACCCATCACTCTGGCCTTAAAACTCGATCGCACCAACGTTAAGGACGCCGCCTGGCATGGTTCCTCTTATGGAGTTAGGTTGAAAGCCGACCTTGCTCCCCTAACCCTAACGGCTGAGTTCGCAAACTGGAGTCCTGAAGCGAGGCATCTCAGGACCGGTTCAGGCCTATACGGCGAGATTGCTTACACCCTCTGTGAGGGCCTGGGCAGGTTAGCACTCGAATACAAAAAATCCGACAAGAAATTCAATGGCGCTGGATATGGACCTTCACCTAGGGACTATTACAAGATTACGGGTAGGTATTCTTTTCTCCTTGCTAAAGCGGTGCGCTTAAGTTTGGCTTTATCCAGAGCAGATAAGGGCTATGGAGATAGACGGTTCACCGAATTTGAAGTAAAGGTAACCTCATCCTTCTAGCAGAGAAGGAATCTGGGAAGGGAAAGAAAGCTAAGGATG
>JBHIEA010000249.1:0-2909 GCA_046760365.1 bacterium | reverse complement strand
CAACTTCGATGGGGATGCCTCTTAGGAGCGATTCTTCAACACAGAAGGTAGCGAGGGTTGTATAGACGTATTCTTCGAAATCCACGGGTACGCTCTCTCCCTTTTGTATTGCCGAGAAAAAGGCAGAGAACCCGGCTTGGTGACCGCTATCTTTATTGAATTTCGACATCTTTTTCTTCTTACCGCTTTTGGTAAAGAGAAGTGACTTAAAGTTATCAATCACACATACGGCACCCCCACCGAAAATCTCCACCCTTTCCCTAGGGAAAGCCCTGTCCCCGCTGGCGACATAAGTTATGGCGGCAAGGGAGCCATTTTTGAAGGTTACACTGACGGTCACGTTCTCATCAGGACTATAAAGCTCCGTATTGGAAAGTGCCTTAGCATATACTTTTACTGGCAAGGAGCCGGTAAGAAACTGAGCAAGGTCAATGAAATGGCATACTTCCCCGAGTATCCTTCCCCCTCCCTCGGAAGGATCGTGAACCCAATTTTCTTTGGGGATAAAGCCAGCATTCACTCGATAATTTATGACTATAGGTTCTTTTATCCCTGCCAGGAGTTCTTTCGCCTTGAGGCTGAAGGGGGAAAAGCGTCTATTGAAGCCGACCATAAGCCTCCCCGAATTTTCTTTATAGGCAGCAATAACCTTTTTAAGCTCGGCGGGTGATAACGCGAGGGGTTTCTCCACAAATACATCTTTCCCGTGGGTAAGGGCTTCTACCACTAATCTAGCATGCAGATTGTGCCTTGTCGCGATGAGCACACAATCGACATCTGGGTCTCTTAGAATCTCCTCGTAATCAGTGGTGCAATATTCAAAACCAAATTTATCTCCGGCATACTTTCCACTTGGCCCGGTAGCCGTAGCCACCCCCCTCAGGTTGATAGAAGGTATTTTCCTAATAAGGGGTAACATCGTGCTGGTGGCGAAAGTGCCCGCCCCGATTAAGCCCACACCTATCTTCTCTTTGGGCTTATTAACCTCTTTCTTTAATTGAACTTTAGTAGCTAAATGCTCCCTTTCCTCAACCTCGTAACTGAGGAGAACGCCGATATATTTCCCTGAAGTATCCTGCATTATAGCTTTATAGGCCTTCTCAGCCTCATCGATTCTGAACCGGTGGGTTATCAGGGGTTCAAGCTGAACTTTGCCGCTCTCTATCAGCCCAAGGAATTGCTCCATGTTTTTGCGTTCTGTCCAGCGGACGTAAGCATAAGGGTAATCTATTCCCTCCAGTTCATAGGTGGCATCATTAAAGCCCGCACCCCAAGCCTTGGAAACAACGAGGCTCAGCTCTTTCTGATAAAAGGCCTCTCTGGGGACATTTAGCTTTACCATGCCGGGGGCAACGATTTTCCCCCTCCCCCGAGAAACCTCAGCGGCTATTTCCAGGGGTTGATTAGTGGGGGTGCTCGCTAGAATAAGCACCGCATCGAACCCGTAGCCTTTTGAGAAGCTCCTGGCTCTACCTACTGCGTCTTCTTTACCTATAACGGCACCGTCGTCTACCCCCAACTTCTGTGCCAAGGAAACTTTTTCACCATTAGTATCCATCCCGAAAACCTTGTAGCCGGCCGTCTTGGCGAGCTGGATAGCAAGCTGCCCCAATAGGCCAAGACCAATGATAGCTATATTCTCTCCCAGGTCCAATTCACAGAGCCTCACCGCATGAAGAGCAATGGCACCCACAGTAGCGAAGGCGGCACTCTCAAAATCCACGTTGTCTGGAATCCTGGTACATAAATTCCTGGGGACAAAAATGATCTCGGCGTGGGAGGCGAAGCCACTTCTAGCACAGGAAACTCTGTCTCCTGCCTTGAACTCATCAACCCCTTCTCCTATCTCCAGAACCACTCCAGCGGAACTATAACCCAGGGGACTCAGGCTATCGAGACGATTTATTGCTTGGTGATATGCCCTCATAATTCCCTCGTTTTTGGCTAGATCTATGACCTGCCGTGTTAAATCGGGCCTAGCTAAAGCCTTCCCCACTATAGTTTTGTTAGCGAAATCCATCATCAGTTTTTCGGTACCCAGGCTGACAACGGAATTCACGTTCCTGACCAGTACTCCTCCGGGCCTTGTTAAAGGAGCCGGAACCTCGATAAGCTTCAGCTCTCCAGTATTATAATTCTGGACGACTTGCTTCATTTTTGTCTCATTTCACTTTCAATTATATCAATGACTTTTTTGCTCGCATTGTTGCCGAAGGGATTTTGCCAACCCCCTTTCAGGTTTAGCATGGTTTCGACTCCCTTTAAGATGCCTCTAGGTTTAATACCGGCAATGTAGTTGGCCCCAACCTCAACAGTCTCTGGTCTCTCGGTATTATCTCTTAAAGTCACACATGGCACGCCTAAAATACAACTTTCTTCTTGAATGCCTCCGCTGTCGGTTAAGGCCAACTTACTATTACTAAGCAACATAAGAGAATCCAAGTAACCGAGTGGGTTAATAATTTTCAAATTCTCAATCTCACAAGTGAGCGAACTCAAATTGAAATATTCAATCCTTTTGATTGTTCTGGGATGGGCTGGGAAAATTATTTCGTAGTTGAAATTCTCGGCCACCAACTTTATTCCATTTAATATGTCCTCTATGTTTTCCTTGAAATCTACGCTTTCCTCTCTATGAAGGGTGAGTAGAAAATAGTTTTTTGGTGTCAGTTTAAGCTTCTCCAGGATTCTGCTCTTTCTTTTCGCCAAAGCTATATTTTGCTTCACAACATCAACGATTGTGTTCCCGGTAACAAAAATCTTACCTTTTACATTGTCGTTAATTAAATTTCTTTTGGCCCCTTCTGTTGGTGCAAAGAGAAAGTCGGATATGTGGTCTATTACTACCCTGTTATGTTCCTCGGGCATTCTCCAGTCATTACTCCTCAAGCCAGCCTCCACATGACCAA
>JBHIEA010000248.1:0-2911 GCA_046760365.1 bacterium | reverse complement strand
CACGGAAGCGGAAGACCTCGAAGAGCTAAAAGGGGCAGTGAAAGATGCGGTGAGATGTCATTTTGAAAAAGAAAAAATGCCTCATGTCATCAGATTACACCTGGTGAAGGATGAGGTGCTGGCGGTATGAGAATACCGAGGGACTTAATCAGAGCAGCAGTCCATGATAATTGAGAATAAAGAACGACCTGACTTTCTTTAAAAATACTGAAAGCAGCAAGGCGGGACGAATCGCAGGCTATAGAAGGCGTAGAGACTTCAGGTATGACATAATAGTAGTCACAAGCTCATGCAATAGGATGTGATTGGGAAGCTGCATTTCCCGAAATCCCGATTATTCCTCCTGGGTGAGAAACGCCGGGGGCCTCATCTGAAGCTTCGTAAAAACACGAAGCTGAGTATCCGAACATCGGAGACGGTTCCCAGACCCTTATGATTTGTGAGGCGAAAGTGAGACCCACTAACAAAGTCCATGCAAGGTGCCATTTAGACGAGATAGAGAGAAAACGGTTCGGGTCCCTTTTATGGACAATTTTTGCACCCTGCATTTGAGGTCTGAAAATGCTTTAATTGAGAAGAACTAAAGGATAGTCACCCTTTGGGCTTGGCCTCAGCCTTCGGCTATGGGGTGTCCTTCCCTTAGCTCCTTTTTAATTAAATTTGACCTCGTGCGTGTGAATATTGCATCCCTTCAGAAGGTCGGACTTTTGAAACATCCTGTTTTAGTAGCGAAAGATGTCGACCGCGCCATCGTCGACCGCAACCACTGGCGGGAAGATGATAAAGAACAAGACATTATCTGGAGAATCTAATGCGACTCTACTTCGATACTTCAGTATTTGGCGCCCTTTTTGATACGGAACTTCCTCGAAGGGTAGAGGTCACCCGTCTTCTCCTTGAATCAATCATAAAGGGTAAGAATGCAGGAATGATCTCAAATGTGGTCCTTGAAGAGATAGAGCGGGCGCCAGGTGAGTTAAAGGAGAATATTCTTGAGGAAATTCGCAAGGTCCCCCTTGAGGCAATTTCTGAAGATGAGGCATCAGCAGATTTACTACAGACATATGAAAAGGAGGGTTTTATTCGTAAACCCGCAAGACTTGACCTTCGTCATCTTGCTGTTGCTGTAATCAACGGGGTTGATGCCGTTGTCTCATGGAATTTCCGTGATATTGTCAATGTCAGAACAAGAAGGGCCGTGCACTCCATAAACCTGAGACTGGGGTTACCTTTAATAGAAATTGTTTCACCAGAGGAGGTGATTGAATATGAAGAATAAAAAAGAGTGGGAAACGAAATCCCTTGAGTGGATCCATAGAGTTCGTGAAGAGATGGACAGGGAGATTCAAAAAACAGGGCTCTCACCTGCACAGTGGATAAAGGAAAGAGGGATAGTTGATGTAGAAAGGATATGTAAATCCCTTGGTTTAAATAATGTAAAGGTATCCAAAAAACAAAGAAAAACGGTTTCAATATGATTATTCAGGAACTCAAAGCACAATTTAATGAATACTTTCAATCATCAAATGCTGAGCTAATACTCTGGCTTGATCCAGAAAGACAATGGCGAGGGGTGATTGAACACTTCAATGACTTCCGAATAGTGGAATTTAAAGGTAGTCAATTAGAGGTCAAGGCAGAAGTGGAACTCACCTGGGATAAAGGAGAGCGGCCAAAGTTTGTCCTCTATCTCGGGGGATTATCCCGGGAAGACCTTACAGTTTTAAGGGAATATGAATTCTCAGGTAAGGTCTTTGAGGAAACACTTCTCGCGGAAAGGACCCAGCATTCCCTCAATTTGACGTCACGCCAGCAGATGACCGCCACGAGAAGGAGTGCCTTTCGTTTCTTAAGGAATGGACGAGAAATGTTACATATAAGGATGACTTCAAGCGGCTGTCAGAGAAGGTTGAAAAAAAGTACGATTTCCCTACCTGGCTTGTCGTTGACTACCTTGCTGAGGCGTTCAAAGAGCTTCGGAAACAGAACTTTACCGAGATATTAGATCGGCTATTCAGGTTGGGATCTCACTTGAATACAAGAGATGTGAAAGCAGTGAGAAAAACGGTCTCAGGTCGTTGCTACCTCACCTGGGTCAGGGAAAATAAAGATTTCAGGTGCTATTGATTCTACGCTGAGGCAATCTGTTCAGACTGCCTGGTTCTATCCATCTTCAAGGGAGGAGGGGATGGGGCTTTCAGAAGTGTTCAATGCAGTAGATTTTCATTTTCTTGGATGAAGAGAGCAAAAAGGGACCCTGACCCTATCTAAAACTCTCCGAAAAACAAATTGCGCGTACCGTTGAAGTTAAAAAAAATGCTCTTTTGTTGGATCTGGATAATGAGAGGCAAGTGGTTGGGGTTGAGATACTCGACCTAAATGTAGCAATTCAATATCTCGGGCCAATTATTAAGCAGTACGACATCGATAAGTCACGCATTAAGAAAGAATTGGAAAGAATACAGTACATAGAACCTGCCTTTGCATAGGCCATAAATATATCTCCACTCCCCACATGTTCTATAATCCTCTATCATGCTCACCTTTACGGTGGGGAGTTCTCGCTGAATTGACCTACCCCTAGGGACAAACGGCGGAGTCCGAATGTCGGACACCATGCCTAAATCCTTATTATTACTGCTTTTGCCATAAGGCGATGAAGAAATATCAGGGGATTTTGCAAAAAGATGCCAGAGCTCCATTCCAAAATTTGACAATGAGCTCCAGAAATGCTATAATCGCCATGTCTTAAGCGACGTAGTCCATAGGAGGATAACCGAAAAGGCGAACTATCAGAAAGAAGGGAAGGCAAGCTCAGAGACCTTCTGAGGAAAAGGAAATGTGCCTACCAGGGTTGCGTAGCAGTGAACCCATTCTCCCAAACGGAGAGAATGGGTTTTTGTTTAATAGA
>JBHIEA010000247.1:0-2929 GCA_046760365.1 bacterium | reverse complement strand
GTAATCCTAGGAAATCTCATATGTTTGTGTCCATGGTGATAGGCCTTTATATCGGTTCCACATATGCTGCAGGCCTTAACCCTGATGAGTATTTCTTCTGGTGAAAGATGAGGGGTGGGAACTTCCTTAATCTCTAAATCTTCAATTGCCTTTAAAACTGCAGCCTTCATACCCGACTCCTTTGTAGGTAGGTCTTTTTACCATAGCCAATCTTTTAGCTCTGTCAAGATTCAGTTTCTTTTTTTGCTGCCCTTTGCTCGGTGTTTTTCCAATGGCTACCGCATAAGTTCTATTTATGTGTTTATACTGTGGCTCGTATGGGCGACATATAAGTTGAGAGAAGAACTAAAAATCTGGAACGTATAGAGCCGAGATCACGCGGCTGCCTTATGCCCAACACCTCGCCGGGCAGCCTTAAAACTTTTTCCTGAAACTGGAATAAGATTTTTGACACATCCGTCTCATATGCTATATTTTTAACTATTCACAGAAACTTGGTGGTGGGATTTATCTGTCGATCAAAGGGACAAGATGAAGGGGAGAAGTTTAGTAAGAGTTGGGCTGGTTTTCTATTTTTCTCTTGTTCTGGTTGCTGCGGGTAGAGGGGAAAAGACTCAGCCCTTTGAACCAGGAGAGAAACTGACCTATAGGGTGAAATTCTTTGGTCTTCCCGTGGGAGAACAAATCCTGGAAATAAAAGATACGGTGACGATAAATGATTGTCTTACCTACTATCTTTTTTCAAGGGTGAGGACGACTAATCCTATTTCTCTGCTTTGGCATTTTGATCGTCAAATAGAAAGTTTTGTGGATGTTAAGACCCTCTATCCACTGCGGGTAACAATTCATTCTGAGGAGGGAAGCCGTATCAAAGATCGGGAAGTTCAGCTAGATCAGGTTGCGGGAGTAGCTTTGATTAAGGATTGGAGAGGTGAGTTTAAGAGAGGGTTTTCGCTCCCGGCTGTGGATATAGTTTCCTTAATCTACTGGGTCAGAGCTCAGGATTTACAGGTGGGCAAATCTTTTTCACTTTCTTATATCGAAGGTCGCAATCCCAGAAAGATCGAGATAAAAGTACTCGGAAAGGAGGAGGTGACAACCTACAGCGGAAATTATTCAGCTTTCTTATGTTCGGAAGTCGCCTCGGATAAAATGGAAGTGAAACTATGGATTTCTGATGATGAGAGACGCCTTCCGGTTAAGTTTCAAGCACCCACATCTATAGGAACCTTGACTGCTTATTTGACCAACATAGAATCTGCTGACCAAAGGAGTTGATGAGGCAGGCTCATGCCGGGTCAATAAAGTTTTGCTTTAAAGCCGAGAGAGAGTTTTTCCTTGGAAAGGCGATAGTTCTTCCAGAGATCATAATCATTTAATTCCAACTGGGCAAAGCATTCTATCGCTTCCCCCATCTTTTTGGAGATTCTGAATCTTTCTATCCAGCCACTATCAAGCTTCTCCTCGCTTGTTTCCTCGGAGTATCTTTTGCCTATGTATCTTGCTCCTAGCTCAACTGCCCAACCGTTTGTTCTCCCTATGAGCCAAAGATCTCCCTCATTCTGGGGGTAGTGGGGAATTACTTTACTCTCATCCTGGGCATTTTCTGCCTTTTGAAAGGTGTAAGAGAGCCCTTGTTCAAATGCTTCACCAAAGTGAAGTGAAAAATTCAAACGTCCCCCTGAAACATTCATCTCACGAATTTCCGGCCTAGCCAGAGAATTCACGTTGTTCCAATTCCAGATGGTATCTTTCCCCTCTTTGTAAAATCCCATCAGGGAAAGGTTTGCCAGAGGGGGGAGTTTATACTCTAGCTTAATTTCATAGTGCCAGATCTTCACTGGATCAAGATCTTCATTTATTTCTACATAGTCCTGGGGAAGATATAAATCCGAAAATTTAGCAAGGTAAAAATGCCTTTTACCGCCTACGCTTAGCTGTAACCTGGGATTTATCTGATAAGCTAGCTTAAGAGAGGGTAAAAATTGAGAGCCTGATCCTGTTATTGCCTTCATTCCTCCCCCTAAACCGAGAGTTAGCTCCTCCATTCGTTTAAAAGTAATAGTATCGTCCTCTAGCCAGAGGTGAGTCTGGGTTTTCTCGCTGAAGGAACTATAATCCACACTAACTCCAATATCTAAAGGGATCTTCTTTAGTCGCAACTCTAATCCATTTCCCAGAGCTATATCTTTCTCGTCAACTTCTGAATCCTTTAAGGCTGACCTGTTAGCCCGGCCATCAATGGTAAAAACGCTCGTTTTCCACTCCTGCCTCAGGTTTGCTCCTATTTCAATTTCGTTCTTTTTTCTTTCCCGCTCGTTAGGAAAATCGATCTTTTTTTCCCATCTTTCCAAATTGAGGGCCAGCGTTCTGTTGGTCAGAGAACCCCAGATGAGCTCCGAGGCGATAGTTTCTTCATGTTTTCCCAAATTAAGATCTTCCGGCTCATATTTCACCCAATGGGGAATAGAAACACTCCCTGCACTGAGAAAGCCAGTAAATCTTTCCTTTTGCCTTCCATAATCTAGTTGGTATGAGAAGCTGTCATGGGGAGCCAAAGACACAGAAAGATGAAGGTAGGGAAGAGGTGACTCTTTTCTTAGACCTGGATAATAGACCTTTTTACCCCTGGGGATCTTGATGGAGGGTGGGGCCAGTTCCTTTTTACCCCGATACTCCATGAAGGGAAGGGTCTCTATTCTGGCATATCTAGCAGGTACATATCTGGCAAAGGGTGAGACAAGCTCAGGGAGAACAAGAGTGGCCGGGCCGATTTCCATTCTTGGCTTTAACGGAGCTAGAGGAGCTCCCTCCATAACCTTTCTTTTTAGACCGGGAAAAGGAAGTGGATGATAATAGACCTTTTTACCCCAAGGGATCTTGATGGAGGGTGGGGCCAGTTCCTTTTTACCCCGATACTCCATGAAGG
>JBHIEA010000246.1:0-2960 GCA_046760365.1 bacterium | reverse complement strand
TCGAAATGATAACGAGCAGGCTGGGAAAGTAGTCAAACATTGAATATAACACCAATACCTCGCCGCCACTTTGAATTTCCAAGAGAAGATCATGGTTAGCTGGTGGGACTTAGCCTACTTGATTTACGCCCCCTGGGACACAGACAAACCTCCTGGAGAACTCGTGGAGCTGGTAGAAGGCCGACACGTAGAGCCTTGCAGGACACTGGACGTGGGATGTGGCACTGGCAGCTATATCATCTACCTCGCCTCAAAGGGCTTTGAAGCCATGGGCATCGACATCTCTTTCGTCTGCATAAGAAAGGCCAGAGCAAAAGCGGCTCGGAGAAACATCAACTGCCAATTTCATGTGGTCGACTTCTTAGACACCGAGGCCCTCAGCAACGTATTAAAGGGTCCCTTCGATCTGGTGATGGACTACGGCTGCCTCCACAGCCTCCGCACCCGGAACAGAAGACGGTATCCTCACTCCCTAAAATCGCTAACCCATCCCGGAAGCCTATGCCTGCTTTGGGCCTTCCAACGCCATGCTATATCTTACTTCGGACCGCCTGGTATTGATCCGGAGGAGGTGAGGGGACTCTTTTCCCAGGATTTCAAGATTCTAGAGGAAAGGGTGGCCACCCGCAAGAAGATGTTATACTTCATGGAACGCAAATAGCATTTGATCTAACGCTCGTGATGACAGAGCCTCGCAATGAAAGAATACTATATGAAAATTAGTACTGGAACAATTTTACTTATCCCCTTATTTCCCCTTATTAAGTCGAAAAATAAGTCAAAGCTGGTTGTCGCCACATCGTCTGGCAGTGTTTTTGCAGTTCTTCAACCAAGATGGGATCATTCAAATGCTTTCGGCACTTCACAAATGAGGAAAAAGAAAAAACTCCTGGGCGATCAAGAGCCTTTTTAAAGAACTACCTACCTATAAGGAGATCCTTTATTCTCTCTTTCGAAAGACTATCCGGCTGAAGCTCTTCCTCCCCCCAGGCTAATGAGTCCGCTCGATTTGATATTGGAATATAGGAGGAAGAATGAGTGAAAAAGTTTGCCTATACCGACCCAGTGAGAGACAATACAAAGTTCGTATATCCTTCAAACTTGAGTAAAAAGCGAATTTCGTATATGATTGAGTTAGGCGTAATTCCTTCGCCTACCTGTGGGATTTTAATATAACAATTATTATATGTTAAAAAAATGGCTAATGTGTGGTTTTATACTCTAGCAAGCGTCCTTGTAGTTAGTTTGATTTCATTAGTAGGAATTGTAACTTTATTGTTCAGAGAAAGTCTATTAAAGCATATTCTTATTTATTTAGTAAGCTTTTCTGCCGGAGGTCTATTAGGTGATGCTTTTATTCATCTGTTACCTGAGGCCGCTGAGAAAATGGGTTTTGGGTTAAATATCTCGCTCTATGTGTTGAGCGGCGTTATAATTTACTTTATTGTTGAAAAATTTATTCGCTGGAGGCATTGTCATATTCCGGCCGCAGAAGAACACCCCCACCCTTTTTCTTTCATGATTTTGTTTGGAGATGCAGTCCACAATTTTATAGATGGCTTGATTATTGGAGCGAGCTATTTAGTGAGCTTTCCCATAGGCATTACCACAACTCTAGCGGTGATTTTTCACGAGATCCCTCAAGAAATTGGAGATTTTGGTTCTTTGTTACACGGGGGATTCAGTAAATCAAAAGCACTTTTCTTTAATTTCCTTTCCGCAATAGCTGCAGTGTTAGGAGCAATTATAGTTTTAATTCTAGGATCTTACGGTGAGGGAATGACAATTTTTTTAGTTCCATTTGCTGCTGGTGGATTCATCTACATCGCAAGCGCAGACCTCATACCAGAACTTCATAAGGAGGTGGAGATAAAAAAATCAATCTTACAGTTAGTTTTCTTTATAATGGGAGTGTTAATAATGTTGTCTTTAATTTTTCTAGAATAATTATAGAAGGTTATCCCTTCTTTAATGATCTTCGGCGCGCTCAGGAACTCATGAAATGCTAATGCATTTACGCTACGTCTCGTTTCGAGGATTCACCCATATTCGCTTCTGTTCTCCTGCAGCGAACATGGTAACTGCTTAACCGCAATATGCAATCGGCTTTGGAATACTAAAAAATTAACCAGCTATTCAATTTGAGGTAATACCATGAAAAGACTAATGGAAAAACCGCTTGCTCAAATGACTTCCTCAAGGCTCTTGAGGATGAAGGGTTAAAAGATCCAGAAGCTCTCTGGATTGATCGTAATGCCCTAACTGGACACGAACTTTCCTTATCTGCTGTGATAAGAGCGGAAAAAGACTGATACCTTAAGTGTCTCAGCTTCATCTAAAAGAGCACTTACGGCTTTGTTTCGCTTCGTCTAACTTGCTTCGCAAGCTCGTGAGTGCTTAAACGTTAGGTATAATAAAAAACGGTGCACAATACTAAGGATGAAATATGCCAGGAAGTAGATATCGATAGTGGCTGCCCAAATGCTTTCCCAGTGGTTTAGAGGACGTGGGATAGGAACGGCAATGGGAATCTTCAATACAGCAATGCCGGTTGGTACAATCATATGTTTTACAACTTTTGGTAGGTTGGGTGAAAGTTTGGGTTGGCGAGTGCCAATATTTATTACGGTAATGATTGGGGTAGTAGGGCTAATAGCCTTTCTGATCCTCTATAAACCTGCGCCAAGTCTGTCGCAAAAAATAACCCCTGAGAAGAAAGAAAAGGTAACAGGCCTGTTCTTAAGCTTACTTAAGGTTGGGATCTCGATTTGGTTGGTAGGATTTTGCTGGATGTGGTTTAATGCAGCAACCATTTCCTTTTCGACCTTTGCCCCAGATTTTTTCGTGTCAAAGGGATACAGCATCGGGTTCGCTGGTTTCCTTGCCAGTCTACTTATGTGGGGTTCGTTAGGTTTAAGCCCAGTAATTGGTCACTTAGTAGATAAGGTTAATAATAACGA
>JBHIEA010000245.1:0-2976 GCA_046760365.1 bacterium | reverse complement strand
TTCCTCATCTTCAAACCGTGAAAGACAAATCATGTCTAGGCCCTAATGCTAGCCCGCTACGTTTATCTCCTTAAAATAGATACTCGGAGTTCTCGTAGACCCTACCCAACGAACATCTCTTCCCAGGGCCACCACTTGATTGAACATAGTATAAGCATTGCCACTCACCATGATATCTTTTAATCTTCCCACAATCTTACCCTTTTCTACCTTATACCCCAAATCCAGGTTTACCGAGAACTCCCCCATAAGGATATTACCCTGTCCACTTCCTATTACCTGATCCACTATGATTCCTTCTTTAACATCTTTGACCATCTCCTCAAAAGAAGTATCTCCGGGATTCAAGATGAAGTTGCTGGGGGAGGGGGAAGGGAGGCTATCGTATCCTCTGGCTCCATTGGCAGTGCTTTCAGTTCCCATTAAGCCAGCCGTTTGCAAGTCATAAATGAAACTCTTTAACACTCCTTCTTGGATTATCTCAGTGCGGCGAGAGGGTATGCCCTCTCCATCTAGGGGGGCGGTAGCTAGACCAAAAGAGACTAGAGGATCATCAGTGATGTTGATACATGGTGAGACAATGCGAGTTCCGAGTTTGCCCAAAAGCGGGCTTGCCTTTTTTTGTACAATTTTTCCATTAATTCCCACCTTCAACGATTGAAGCAAAAGGGGAACCGCCTTGGGAGTAAAAATAGCGGGATATCTTCCGGGGTTGATTTTGAAGATCTTCCTGGAAAGTCTTATTGCCTCGGTTATTCTCCTGGCTACGGAAGAAGACCAGTCCTGGTGTCGGCAGCTAGCCTCACCCTCCTGCACTCCCAGGAAATCCCCCTCTTTAGCTAAAAAGGCGTAAAATGAGAATACATAGTTGGTTTTTTTGAAAGAAAAAGAAAGTCCCCTTGAGTTCATAATCGCAACTTCGATCTCTGTCTTTTCTACTGCCCCATCGCATTTAAAATTGGGAGCTTCTTTCAAAATAAGCTCAACTGTCCTTTCTCCGACCTCCACCATCTGGTTTGTCTTTAGGGGAATGATGCGAGAATCATAGCATTGAGGAGAAGGAATCTTATCCGGACGAGGAAGATTAAAACATGCCTTTTGTCCAAATTTGGCAGACTCAAGAGCTGAGCTTATCAAGGGTTGGGGATCACGTAAATTGGTAAGACTGGAAAATCCGATTCTCTGATTTTTAATCACCCTCAGTCCAACTCCATCCTCAAAGGCTGACTCAACCGACTTAAGCTTGTTGGCTTGGAATCCGACTTCTTTGGTCTGGGACCTTACCCGGTAAAGCTCGGCCTCTTCAGCACGGCGAGTAGCCATTTCCATAATCTTTTCCATACTATCTTCCCCCTACCACTACATTGCGGATCTTTAGGTGAGGTCCCCCGGTGGATACCGGCAGCGGAGACTGAGCCCCCTTCCCACAGCCGCCGGGCCCGGTAAAGAATGCGAGGTCATTACCAATCTCCTCAATGTTGGAGAGAGTAGTAAAAATGTTACCGGTGAGGTTCAAATCCCTTACCTTCTTTCCCAATTTGCCTTTCCGGATGAGATAACCCTCCTCTGGACAAAAGGTAAACATTTCCAGGTTGGTTTGACCACCACGAAATCCTCTGACATATATTCCCTCTTCTACCTCGGCTATCATCTCTTCCAGGGATTTATTACTCGGCGCTATGTAGGTGTTGCTCATTCTGACTATAGGGGGATACTCGTAGCTAATAGCTCGGGCATTCCCGGTGGGATGTTCTCCCATCCTGGCCGCGGTTTCTCTAGAATGGAGCCGACCGACCAGTTTTCCCTCTTTGATGAGATAAGTCTTTTGGGATTCCACTCCTTCATCATCGTACAGATAATAGCCCCCTTCTCCTTTAATTTTAGGCTCATCAATAATATTAAGCTGATCCGATCCAAAGATTCTTCCCAGCCGCATAATCTTTTGCATTCTCTTGTTCTCATAGAGAAAGTCAGCTTCAGAAAGATGTCCAAAGGCTTCATGCGCAAACACCCCACTTATCTTGGGATCTACTATCAGGGTGTATCTGCCTCCTCTGGCTGGCTCAGCATCTAGAAGATCTTCTGCTCGTCGGGCTGCTTTCTCTGCTTCCTTTTCTCTTCCCTCCACCAGCTCGTATCCCCTGACTCCTCCTATTCCCTCGTGAGCTGATTGAATATTGTCGCCTCTTCGGGCTATAGCTGTCATTCCTAAAACTGTGTCTATCCTCTTGACCTCAATGTAGGTTTCTTCCGAGTTAAGGTAATACTTGGTGGTATGAACATCCGCATATTTTAAGTCAGAGGTCTGGATCTCTTTAGAGGAAAGAAGAATCTGGTTATAGCGGCTACAAAGGAGATATTTCTCCTCCAGAGAAATCTCCCCAGGGTCTTTTTGGACCGGTATCGATACTTTTTTGTCCAGACACGGAACCGGAGCTAGCTTTATCTTTCCCTTTTTTACCAGAGAAGCCTCGTCTACTGCTAGTCTTAAATAATCCCTTAATTTATCTATATCGTTAAAAGAAACAAAGCTCCATCCTCCCTTAATCTTGGCCCTTATAGCTCCTCCTTTTTCGAAAGACTTTCCAATTGCCTCCAGCTCTTTGCCCACGTAGTGAATCTCAGTAACTTTCGTTTCTTCATATCTGATCTCGACATAATCTGCTTTGACTTTGTCCAAACAGGAGGTTAGATAAGCCTTCATTCAGCCCACCTTTTGCATAATCTCCTCAGCAATGTCAAAGTTAGCATAAACTTTCTGGACGTCCTCCGATTCCTCTAAGGCATCCATCAAGCGAAGCATTTGCAAAGCCTCTTTTTCCTCAAGGGGGACGGTAGTTTGGGGGGCCATTGTCAATTCGAGTAGTTCAGGGGTGTATCCAACTTTCCTTATATTTTCTTTAATTTGATTAAATTGCTCGGGAGCAAAAACAATCTCTAGGGTATCATCTTCATCCTTTATATCCTCTGCCCCTG
>JBHIEA010000244.1:0-2986 GCA_046760365.1 bacterium | reverse complement strand
AAGTAAAACCTCAACGCTCCGGCTACGGAAGATACTATTATTACTACTACTCCCATGAGGACGAAGACACTTGATACTATCAGGAAAGTATTACTATTTTAGAAGATTTATACGCGTATCGAGGGACGTTCCTCAAAGAGAGCGTATAGCGTTTAGCGGATAGTAAACCCTAAACGACTACCGTTTTCAGATTTGCTCTACACGCTCTACGCTACCCCCTATACTAATACAGCGACGAAGGGGAAAAGTCCCGAGAGATTTCCTATGCAAATAATCGGTCCTAAAAGTTTAAACATCAAGGAACTTAGGTGCATCCTATTTAAAACCGGGACCAGGCAACCCAGCGAGAGGCTCTATCTCAGTATAAAGGAAAAAGGTATAAAGGAGCCTTTGCTTGTTACCCCCCTTAATGATAATCCTGCCTATCCCAAGGCAAAATACGAAATAGTGGATGGCTTCCGGCGTTTCAGCGTGGCCAAAGAGCTTAATGCTCAAGAGGTCCCAGCCCTTATTATAGAAGATACAACAGAACGCGAACTTCAGGAGATTGCCCTTTTGCGCAATACTCTTCAAAGCTCCCTTTCTCCCATTGAAAAGGCGTTATATATTAAGAAACTTAAAGACACATATGATTATCGGAATGTAGAGCTTGCTTCTCTTCTGGGAGTTCAAAAATCTTATATTACAGAACTTCTTAGCATCTTCAATCTCGACCAATGGGCCATAAGAAAATTAAAGCAAAAGCAAAACTTCACCGTAGCCCATGCCCGCATTCTTTCCCGTTGTGACAAACTACTTCAAGACCAAAAGAAATTAAAAGAGATAATTCGGAAAACCATAGATGAAAAATGGTCCATAAAGCATCTTCGCTATGAGCTTCGAAAGACGGGTTATCTGGAAGCTACTGATCCCTACATAAACGTAGATGGCCTTTTCAACCGAATGAATAGTATCCTGAATCAAAACTCCGGTAGATTCACTAAAACTGTTGAGATCCACTTTGATGATCTCCGGGAGCTAAGACAAAAGCTAACCGAGGTATCAAAGCTCCTCTCCCGCTTCACCGAATTTCTCCCTGAGGAGGTGAATCTCAAAAAGTTCACTGAGTGAACTTACTCTTTTTGGATAGTAGCCGACTAAAGCCTATAGAAAGTGAGTGAAAATGTTATTTATAAGCATCTACTATGAAAGCTCTAATAGACAAAATTAAAAATAAGAAAATTAACATAGCAGTAATTGGTTTAGGTTATGTTGGCTTACCCCTGGCAGTAGAATTTTGCAAAAGTGGCTTTAAAGTCGTAGGGATAGACATAGATCAACAAAAAATTGCTACAGTAGCCAAAGGTAAATCTTATATTCGGGATGCACCAGAAGAAACTATCTCTAACTTAGTGAAAAATGGTTTGTTTACAGCCTCCTCTAGCTTTTCTCCTCTTGAAAAGACCGATGCTACATTCATATGTGTACCTACCCCTCTCAATAAGACTAAGGATCCAGATATTTCCTATATTTTAGATGCAGCGAATCAGATTAAAAAATGTCTCCACAAAGAACAATTGGTAGTTCTTGAAAGTACCACTTATCCAGGAACTACCAGGGAACTAATACTTCCTATTCTTGAAGAGACGGGACTCAAGCTAGGAGTTGACTTCTACCTTGCTTTTTCTCCTGAAAGAATCGACCCGGGAAATTCCCAATATACCCTCAAAAATACTCCCAAGCTTGTGGGAGGGATAACAAAAAACTGTACTCACCTGGCAAAGCTTCTCTACCGCCAGATCATCGACACTGTAGTTTCTGTTTCCTCCCCAGAAGTAGCGGAAATGGCTAAACTTTTAGAAAATACCTTCCGTAGCGTAAATATAGCTCTGGTAAATGAGATGGCTTTAATGTGCGATAAGTTGAAAATCGATGTTTGGGAAGTAATAGACGCAGCCGCTACTAAGTCCTTTGGTTTTATTCCCTTTTACCCTGGTCCAGGTCTGGGAGGGAACTGCCTGCCGGTGGATCCTAACTATCTTTCTTGGAAAATGAGAACTTTGAATTATCAGGTTAGATTTGTTGATCTTGCCACCCAAATAAATACACAAATGCCTTACTATGTCGTACACAAGCTACTGGATGTGGTTAATATTCATCTTAGAAAAAGTATATCCCGGGCAAAAATACTAATTCTTGGTGTAACTTATAAAAGGGATGTAGATGATGTAAGAGAATCCCCGGCGATAGATATAATAAAGCTGCTTTTGGAGAAGAAAGCAGATGTAGCCTACCATGACCCCTATATTCCCCAACTCAGCATAGATGGCAAGATAAGGAAATCAGTACCTCTTACGTCAAAGCTACTTCAAAAGATGGACTGTACCGCAATAATTACTGATCACACCTGTTATGATTATGATTGGATTGTTCAGAGTTCCAAATTAATTTTGGATAACCGCAATGCCACCAAAAATGTGAAAAAAGGAAAAGAAAAGATCTTAAAGCTTTAATGGAATAATCCCACAACTCAACGACCCAATGACTCAACAAACCAAACAAACAAAGATATACGGGAACTTCTGAAATGAAACGTGCTTTCGTTACTGGTATCACAGGTCAGGATGGTTCCTATCTGGCTGAGTTTCTTCTTTCAAAGGATTATGAGGTTCATGGGCTTATCCGCCGTGCCAGCACCTTTAATACAGGCCGAATCGACCATCTTTTTGTAGACCCTCATGCTTCTCATACCCGATTATTTCTTCATTACGGTGATCTATCCGATTCGGGGCGACTAACCAATTTAATTTACAATATTCAGCCAGAGGAGGTCTATCACCTGGGGGCTCAAAGTCATGTTCGGGTTAGTTTTGATATGCCTGAATACACGGGGGACGTGGTTGGTATGGGAACAACAAGACTCCTTGAGGCAATAAGAAGAAGCGGTATTGAAACTAAATTCTATCAGGCATCAAGCAGCGAAATGTTTGGGGATGTCCCTGCTCCA
>JBHIEA010000243.1:0-2996 GCA_046760365.1 bacterium | reverse complement strand
CAGAGACTCCCTCAGGGCTTCTAAATTCCATTGGATTAGAAAATCCCGGGCTAAAAATCTTCCTCAGAGAAAAACTTCCCTTTTTACAAAAGTTTAATACCGCATTGGTGGTCAATATTGCTGGAGAAACAGCCGAAGAATATCTGCGTCTCGCCGAGAGACTTGACAAAGCTAGAGGAATAGATGCTTTAGAGATAAATATCTCCTGTCCTAATGTGGAGGCCGAGGGTCTTATCTTCGGCACCAACCCAAACCTGGTCTTCTCTTTAGTGAAGAGGATAAGGGAGGTCACTGATATTCCCCTTATTACCAAACTAAGTCCCAATGTAACCGACATCGCCGAAATTGCGCAAGCGGCTGAGGAGGCCGGTACTGAAGCCCTGTCTCTCATAAATACCCTCGTCGGCATGGCCATCGATGTTGAAACCAGAAGGCCGAAGTTGGGTAATGTTACCGGGGGTCTCTCGGGACCTGCTATAAGACCAGTTGCCATAAGAATGGTCCGGCAAACCTACCAGAAAGTGAACCTACCTCTGATTGGACTCGGCGGAATCGTGACCGCCGAGGACGCTTTAGAATTTATCCTGGCCGGAGCAAGCGCGGTGGCCATAGGAACGGCCAATTTCATTGACCCAAAAACTCCCATAAAGGTAAAAGAGGGAATCAGAGAATATTTGCGCCAGAATAAGATCAGGGAGCTCAAAGATTTAATCGGTTGGCTTAATCTGGATTAAAGGAAAGGCTGTAGTCAATGATAGTCTGGTTAAAGTTCTCTATTTGTAGCCTCGCTATGATTTATGCTGGTTACAAGTTATCTTTGTACGGGAATATTATTTCCGAGAAGACGCAAATTACCAAGACCCTTATGGGATTTATTTTTTTGGCAGTGGCTACTTCTTTACCCGAATTTGTCACCAGTGGTAGTTCCATTACAGTGGTTCACTCACCCAATCTAGCTGCCGGAGATCTCTTTGGCTCATTGCTCATAAACTTAATGATTATCGCACTGCTTGATCTAATTCAGGGTAGGGGACCCTTAATGTATGAGGCAAGACCGAGTCATATCTTGTACGGGGGCTTGAGCATAATTCTGATGGCCATAGTTTGTGGTTCTATCTTCTTGAGATCTCAACTTAATGGCTCATTAGGCGTGTTTGGGTTTGGCCTTGATAGTCTGGTACTTTTAGCTATCTATATTTTGGGACTAAGACTCATATTTGGCTATGAAAAAAAAACTTCTTCGGTGAGCTCGAGCGAGAAAGAATCGTCCCCTCTCTATAGAGGTATTAGCCTAAGATCAAGCCTCATCAAATTCTTAATATGTTTTGCTAGCATAGTTTTTCTCGGTATCTGGCTGGCTGAGATTGGAAAAGAGCTGGTAACCGCCATGGGCTGGAGCGAGAGCCTGGTAGGAACGAGTTTTCTTGCTCTGAGCACCTCCTTGCCAGAACTTATAGTTGCCATAAGTGCTCTTAAGTTTTCTATAGATATGGCCATTGGCGATGTTTTAGGGAGCAATTTCTTTGACATCATGATCATACCCTTCTGCGATGCTCTCCTTGAAGGGAGGGAGTTTCTTGGAGAAATTTCCTCTCAGCATCTTTTTACTCTAATGCTCTCTATTATTCTCACTGGTATAGTCGTGGTAGCATTGATCTATAGATCCAGGAAGTCATTTTTAAAATTGGGCTGGGATGCTATAGCTATGGTTGCCACCTCCATTGTGGGTGGATATTTTCTAATCCTGATTATGAAGGGCTAACCCTGAGAAAAATGGGCAAAGTTAAGCAACCATTAGGAGTGAAGTTATTTATGGGTATGATCTCGGGTGAAGCGAATCTATTTGATAAGGCAGAAAAAAGACTCAGTCAAAAATTTGGTCTGATTGACTTTGAGAGCCCCATCCTCTCTTTTCAACACACCCACTACTATGAGTCCGAGATGGGGTCAGACCTAAAGAGAAAATTTATAAGTTTTCAGGGTCTAATTGATTCTGCTGAGATTGCAGATATTAAATTATTTACCAATCAGCTTGAGAGGGATTTCCTCCGCCCTGACACTCATGATCGTCGTATTAATCTCGATCCTGGCTACCTTACTCTCTCCAAACTTGTCCTGGTTAGTACCAAGGATCACCAACACCGGATTTATCTGGGGAAAGGAATCTATGCTGAGGTTACCCTCCGCTACCGCAAAGGGAAAGGTTTCGAGCCCTGGGAATGGACTTATCCTGATTATAGAACCAGAGAGTATCTTGAGATTTTCAATTGGCTCCGGGGAACTTACCAGCGTGAGCTAAAGAGTCAAAAAGATAAATGCCACAGCCAATAACTAATGTTTTGTTGGTGGGAGTAGGAGGACAGGGAATTTTGTTAGCCTCCGAGATCTTAGCTAAAGTAGCCTTCGAAGAGGGATACGATGTTAAAAAGTCTGAAGTCCATGGAATGGCACAAAGGGGTGGCAGCGTTAGCTCAGAGATAAGGTTTGGACCCAAGATCTACTCTCCGCTTATCAGAAGAGGAGGAGCCGATTTTCTCCTTGCTTTAGAAAAACTGGAGGCATTAAGATTTATTGATTATCTAAAGAAAGAGGGGTTGTTGATAGTAAATGATCTAGAGATCCCCCCTCTGATGGTGAGTATCGGTAAAGAACCCTACCCTAAAGACATCTTTGCTAATTTAAAGAAGAGGACTTCCCGAATCATCAAAATCCGAGCCTTAAAAATTGCCGAAACTCTTGGCAATCCTAAGACTTTCAATCTGGTTCTACTGGGAAAGCTTTCAACTTTTCTCAGCTTTAAAGCCAGCAGTTGGGGAAAGGTCATCCGTCAGGAGGTTCCTTCCCACACAGTAGAGGTTAACCTAAAGGCTTTTGAATTAGGCGCGAAAAGTTGACGCTGCCAGAGGGAGATGTTATAAATATGGAAGTCAAATCCTAAAGCTAAAGACATACTATAAACTGTCAAGTTAGAACCGGTTCTTTCTCAAGTTGGAAGA
>JBHIEA010000242.1:0-3011 GCA_046760365.1 bacterium | reverse complement strand
ATCTTGTCAAACACTTGTTCCTTATTCAATTTCCAGACCGCACTTGCCAAAATTCTATTTTTCATACATCATATAAACAGGTAGGGTAACAAAATCCTTTTCTTGACAGTACCAGGAAAGTATCAGTAGTCAGGAGATATTCTTCAAAGCATAAGGGAATGGAACTGGGAATTTCAAGTTTTGCCTGTTCTAAGGATTCTTTCAGTCGATTTATGGCGACTTACCAGAATTTCAGTAATTTATAGGAGATCAATCTTGGAAATATTTTCCATTTTCAAAGAGGCGGTAAAAATAACCCTTTTTATTCTTTTAACCTCCTCCTTTGTTCAAGATGGTCACGGGATGTTGCCCCTTTTTTCCTTCACCGTTAGAGATTCTGTATTGATCAAGTTGTTTAATCTTATATTTGGCCTGGGGGTAGGGATAATTATTTATTCGGTGGGATGGTAGAAAATGAGCCTGCCTTCCTGGATCAAGAAAAGAGCGCCTAAAGAAAAGATTCTTGGGGAGATGAAGCATCTTCTTCGCAGTCTTTCTCTTCACACTGTCTGCGAAGAAGCAAGGTGTCCCAATATCGGGGAATGCTTTGCTAAAAAAACTGCCACCTTTATGATCCTGGGGAATAGATGCACTAGAAATTGTCGCTTTTGTGCAGTCGAGGCCGGGAGCCCTCCTCCTCCCGATCTTTCTGAGCCAGAAAATGTAGCCCGAGCCGTAAATAGGCTCAGTTTAAGGTATGTGGTTATAACCTCGGTGACTCGGGATGATTTACCAGATGGAGGAGCCAGCCAATTTGCCCGAACCATAAAAGAGATAAGAAAAATCAATAATGGGGGGATTAGGATCGAGATTTTAGTCCCCGATTTTAAGGGTTCTCTATCCTCCCTTAAAGCGGTGATAGAGGCAAGACCCAATGTTCTGAATCATAACCTGGAGACAGTTCCCCGCTTTTATAGGACGGTAAGGCCCAAGGCTGATTATTCGAGGTCACTTAAACTTTTAAGACGGAGCAAAGAGATGAACTCGCGTATTTATACTAAATCTGGACTGATGGTGGGCTTAGGGGAAGAGTTCGGCGAAGTGGTTGAAGTAATGAAGGATTTGAGAGATGTTGGTTGCAATATTCTCACCCTCGGTCAGTATCTGAGGCCCTCTCCTGAACATCTTGAGGTAAAAGAGTTTGTAAAGCCTGAGAAATTTAAAGAGTATGAGACTATAGCTCGATCCTTAGGTTTTTCCTGTGTTGCGGCTTCTCCATTTGTGAGGAGTTCCTATCAAGCCAAAGAGGCTTTAATGAAGATAAAGGGAGAGCCTCATAAGCAAAGGAGTAAAGATCTTGGATGATAGGACTAATCAGTTAAAGGGGGATGATCTTTCCCTGATGGGGAAGACATTCATCGGTGAAACATCTCAATGCCTCAGTATCTCTTTTTCAACATAGTGTACGCCCTGAGCAGTAATCGTTATACTATCCTCAGATTCACGTTTGACCAAATTATCTCCTTCTAAAACACTCACATTGAAATCTAATTGCTTAGAGGTGATTCTCCACTTTTCTGTCAAATCTTTATATTGGAAAATGGCGGATTTAATATCGCCCGTTTCTTTCGCCTTCTCATAAACTTGCAAGAGGAGGTCGCGTCTAATTTCCGAATCTTGGATGGCCTTCATCTTTTCTATCGACTTTCTTGCCGCTTCCTCGCTATATCCGGGGGCACTCTTTCTTATGTTTTCCAGGGTCTCTTGAATCTTCTTATTAAGGCTCCTAATGTCGTTCTCAGTTTGATCCCAGTCAGTAAGGGACAACCTATAGGAGGGCCACACCTCTTCGGGAAACTTGATCCAGATCTCTTGTTTGGTTCCATAATCGGCTACCGATACGGGTAATTTCAGTGCTCCTATATGCAGTATCCCAATCTCGTAATGGTCGCCAAATACCCGTTTGAAGAAGTTACCCTTAGCAACATTTGACAAACACAACGTCAAGGCGAGGATAATACCTAGCGAAATTATAATAAATTTTGTCTTCATTTTTCTCCTCCTTCTAAGGCACCTAAAGGCCAGGGACTCATAACAACCACCGACCTCAAACGTCTATCTCCCGCAGCTTTCCTGGTAAATTTGAAACTCCGGTATTTTAAACGATCTATTTAGCTTTCTTTTCATAAAGCAAAAGTCTGGTTCTCATCTTATCTTAATCTACAGAGTTGGTCAAGATATTGTGAGGAGAGGAATTGTTCAATTTTTGGTGGATAAAAGGCGTGCATCTCTGTCTAGAAAAGGAATTAGGCCTTTTTTCAAGAACATACTCGGAATATAGAACTGGGGAGGATGAGGGCTTGTTTGAGGAGACAATGGTCAGTAGGTGGTTTTTTTAATTTGCTACCGGTGGGTACGTTTGAGTTTGACGTTTGATGTTGTTTGGTATACAATATACAAAAGCCAGGAGATACTTCTATGCAGTTTGATGATTTCAAAGTAAAGAACCATCCCAAGCTTAGTGAGGTAGTATATACCACTATAAAACAGAGATTAATCAGCCAGCGTGAATCGATTAGCTCAGGAGTTAAGCTCCAGGAGGATCAGCTTGCTCGTGAGTTGGGGGTAAGCAGAACTCCCGTTAGAGAGGCGATACACAAATTAGAAAAAGACGGTTTGGTACATATCATTCCCTGGCGGGGAGCTTTTGTCAGAACTATCTCCTCCAGGGATGTTCGGGAAATATTTGATATAAGGGGGGCTTTGGAATCCTTAGTTGTAAGGTCTTTTTTACCTTGTCTTAACAAAAAGAAGCTCATGAAGATGAGAAATCTTTTCGAAAAGTGTGAAGGATTTATAAAAAAAGGCGAGTTGGATTTTTTTGTTCGATTGGATGAAGAATTTCACGATTTTCTGATTAAATCCAGTAAAAACAAAAGATTAATTCAGATAATGAAAAATTTGAATGACCAGATTCACCTGGCAAGACTTAAATCCTTCTCGGTTCCGGGAAGAGCAAAGAAAGCTCTGAA
>JBHIEA010000241.1:0-3018 GCA_046760365.1 bacterium | reverse complement strand
TACCAAATATTTCTGTAATTCTAAGCCGGGCATAGATATTTTTCAGCTCCATGATCAATCAGGAGTTCCTCCATCAATTTGACTTTTTCAATTCCATTGGTATTTTGTCTTATATCCATTAGTTGAATTTTGTGTGCTCGTTACTTCTTGTTACTCTTTTAAAATTTTGAGGGTTAGATTTTCAAAAAATTACGGAACATTTGCTCTGATTTGCCGTCTAATAGTAAGAATAATGTTGGAGAGGCTGGGATCAAAAGGAGGTGATTTTTCAGGGCGTAAAACAAGAGGTATCTTTGTGACTCAGATTTAAAGGAGGATATAGATGTTGAGAAAGAAAAAAAGTTGGATGTTAGCTGGTTTGTTCCTGATTCTACTCGCCAGCGGTTTGTTTATCCCCCAGCATGATGCAGCCGCTCAAAGAATCCGAATTGCGGTTATGCCCTTCAAGCTAGGCCAGATAAAAACCTGGTGGTGGTGGGATTGGGACCCAGGAGAGGGGATCTCAGATATGTTGGTCACCGAACTGGTAAATAGTGGTAGATTCAGTGTGGTAGAGCGAGAACGCCTGGACGAGGTACTCCAGGAGCAGAATCTAGCTAGGGAGGGAGTAGTTGATGCAGCTACTGCAGCCAGACTAGGAAAGGTCCTGGGAGTGCAGCTCTTTGTCTTTGGAACGGTCACCGAATTTAGCCTGACCTCGAAAGTTATAAAACTTCCCGTGGTGGGAAAACTCGCTGAATGGCGGGCCCGATGCGGCCTTAATGCAAGGTTAGTTAATGTGGAGACCTCAGAGATCATGGCAGCGGTAACCGGACGCGGGGCTAAGAGCCAGAGTAATGTTGCCCTCAGTGAAAAGTGGGGTGATCTATCCGGTTTTTCTTTCGGTAGCTCAAGATTCCAGGAACATATCCTGGGCAAAGCCACTACTGGAGCAGTCAAAGAAGTAGCCGAGGCAATTGAAGAAAAGACGGCCGGTTTAGTTGTTACTCCCGTGACGCCTACGGTAACACCCGAGGTTACTGTAACTCCAACGGTTACTCAGGCGAAGATCCGGATCGCGGTTATGCCCTTCAAGCTAGGCCAGATAAAACACTGGTGGTGGTGGGATTGGGACCCAGGAGAGGGGATATCAGATATGTTGGTCACCGAACTGGTAAACAGTGGTAGATTCAGTGTGGTAGAGCGAGAACGCCTGGACGAGGTACTCCAGGAGCAGAATCTAGCTAGGGAGGGAGTAGTTGATGCAGCTACTGCAGCCAGACTAGGAAAGGTCCTGGGAGTGCAGCTCTTTGTCTTTGGAACGGTCACCGAATTTAGCCTGACCTCGAAAGTTATAAAACTTCCCGTGGTGGGAAAACTCGCTGAATGGCGGGCCCGATGCGGCCTTAATGCAAGGTTAGTTAATGTGGAGACCTCAGAGATCATGGCAGCTCTAACCGGACGCGGGGCTAAGAGCCAGAGTAATATCAAGCTGAGCGAAAGGTGGGGTGATCTATCCGGTTTTACCTTCGGTAGCTCAAGATTCCAGGAACATATCCTCGGCAAGGCTACCACCGGGGCGGTTAAAGAAGTAGCCGAGGCAATTGAAGAAAAGACGGCCGGTTTGACACCTGTAGTGATAACTCCAGAGGTGACACCTCCCGTTACTCCTGAAGTTGAAGCTCGCGTCTTGGAAGGGTTAGTGGCTAAGGTAAGTGACAATGAGGTTGTTATCAATGTAGGGAGTGAAAAAGGAGTCAAAGTTAATGACATCTTCAATGTGAGAAGGATAATTGAGCAAATAACCGATCCTCAAACGGGAAAAGTAATTCTGGAAAGAAAGGAAAAAATAGCTGAAATCAAAATTTCCGAAGTTTACGAGCTGGCGGCTATTGGTAAAATCACTCTTCTGGGGGTAGGAAAAGAGATCGAGGTCGGCGATTTGGTAGATCTACAAAAGTAAACTACATCAGAAAGGAGAAGTGAGAAGAACAAGAGAATTTTTAGTGACGGCTAGATTTGATTGACGAAGTGTATCCCGCAATATTGTAATTAGGGGAAAGATAGTTTAATGACAAGACATTTTACATTAGAATACTGGGTGGAAGAGGGGTGGTATGTTGGGAGATTAAAAGAAGTTTCAGGTGTATTTAGTCAGGGCGAATCTCTCGAAGAATTAAAAGAGAACATTCGAGAAGCTTACCACTTAATGATCGAGGAAGAGATTCCAGCCCGGATTACAGCTCAGACTAAAGAAATAGATATAGAGGTATGAAACGCCAAAGGGGGAGAAAATGAGGAAAAAGATGGTAGGGTTTATAATTGCTGGGATGCTGGTTTTAGTCTTTGGTCTCGCTTCAACACCAGCCCGGGCTGAGTTAAGTTTGGGCGTTGTAGGAGGCTACTACAGCCCTAATTTTGGAAAGATAAACGATGACTACCTTGCTGGTTTAGGCACGGACCTGGAGTTTAAGGCGGGAGCGATGTATGGCTTGGTACTGGGATACGATCTCCCGGCCCGTTTTGGGTTAAGGCTGGAGTATAATAGCTTCGAGTCCAAAACCAGTGACGAGGAGCAAGACTTCAAGTTGACCGTGACGCCGATGATGCTTTCTCTTATCTATGGCTTTTCACCTGCTTATATCGGAGCCGGAGTAGGTTTATTTTCTACTGAGTTTAAGGACACCTATGGCGATTCTGATAGCGATAGTCCCACCGGTCTTGTACTGCTAGGAGGATTCGGGTTTGGGGATAGGCCAATTTTCTTGAATCTAGAGGCCAGGTATGTCGTTGGTACTAAGCCCAAGCTGGAAGATTTTGGTACTGAAGTTGACCTTAGCGGCTTACAGCTTGGTTTACTGGCAGGGTTAAAAATCTAAATAATGCTTTCTTTGTTACTTACCGCTCCCTCTTTTCTACAGAATCGGAAAAGATATTCTTTATAGCAGCAGGAAAGTATTAGGATTCAGGAGGTTCATACGTGTATCGAGGGGACCCGCCAGATACTTTTACTGCCCGGCGAGGTGTTTTCCATAAGGC
>JBHIEA010000240.1:0-3024 GCA_046760365.1 bacterium | reverse complement strand
TATATGTTTCCCAATATACCGGGGGCTAATTCCACTGATAAGGGTTGATAAGTTGACTCAACTGGCTCTCCCGGCTTTAAGCCACCTGTTTCCTCGTAGACCTGGATAGAAGCATTATCACCCCTTATTTCCAGAATTTCACCAATTAGTCTTTCATTTCCCACCCGCACTACATCAAACATTCTGGCTCTAGGGATACCCTGAGCAACCACTAGGGGACCTGCAATCTTGATTATTTGACCTTCCTTACTCATATAGACTCCTCTCAGGCCCATTCAGGAGGAATGAACTATCTTATCTTTTTGCCTTCAATTACCTTATCAATGAGTCCGTATTCCTTAGCCTCCTCAGCTGTCATATAAAAATCCCTATCTGTATCGGTTTCGATCTTTTTTAGAGGCTGGCCAGTGTGCTTTACGAAAATTTCATTCAATCTCTCCTTAACTCTGAGAATCTGTCGTGCTTGAATTCCCACATCGCTAGCCTGTCCCCGTGCTCCTCCCATAGGTTGATGGATGAGAATATTAGCATTGGGAAGACTCAGTCTCTTTCCCTGAGTTCCAGCAGCCAAAAGCAGAGCAGCTGCACTGGCCGCCTGTCCCATGCAGATCGTGGATACATCTGGTTGGACATACTGCATAGTGTCATAAATGGCTAGCCCTGAGGTCACTAATCCTCCTGGTGAGTTAATATAGAGCTTTATATCCTTCTTGGGATCCTGAACCTCTAAGAAAAGCATCTGAGCGATTACTGTATTGGCCACATTATCATCAATGGGCTGACCTATAAAGATAATTCTATCTCTAAGCAATCGGGAATAGATATCATAAGCCCTTTCTCCTCTAGCTGTTCTTTCAACCACTATCGGGATTAAAGTCACTTTACCCTCCTTGTTTTTATATTTTCAAGACTTTGCTTTCTTTCTATTCTGGCCCGGTGGTATAAAAAGTCTATTACTTTTTCGCGTCTTAACTCATCTGCCAGAATTTTCAGCTCACCACTAGCAGCAAGATTATTCTTTAATCTAATTATGTCTTTTTCCTCCACCTTACCTCTTACTGAGGATCTTAGTCTTTCCTCTATTTCTTCTTCCTTTACCTTGATCTTCTCCTGGTCGGCAATAGCCTCCAATACAAAATAATTTCTTAGATCTTTTTCTACTTCAGACTTTAATTTTCCCTGCAGCTCTTTTTCAGAAAGCCTCTGGTTTTTCAGATAGTCCTCAAGTAAAGCTCCCCTTTCCTTTAATCTATTTTCTAGTTGTGATCTTCTCTCATTAGCTTTTCTTTCTACCAGAGATAAGGGAAGATCCACCTTGCTTCCTTCTACTACTTTCCTTATGGTTTCCACCTTTATTCTTTTCTCCTCCCAGTTCTTCTTGGTTTTTGCTAAATTCTCTTTAATATGTTTTCTTAAACCCTTTAAATTATCAAATTTTAGATTCTTGGCAAATTCCTCGTCCAGGGAGGGAAGCCTTTTCTTTCTAATTTGCTTTAGAGTCACCGCGAAGGTAATTTCTCTTCCCGCAAAATCTTTACGAGGATAATCAAGGGGAAATTGAATCTCTAGCGACCTTTTTTCTCCCGTCTTTAGTCCAATCAAACCTTGAGAGAAGGAAGGAGGGAAAACTAACGACCCCATCTGAAAAGTGAAATTCTTCTCAACTCCCCGGGCAAGTAATTTTCCTTTATAAAAGGCTTTCCAGTCTAAAGTTACCCAATCATTATCTTTTACCCCTCTTTTCTCATTCACCGGGGGGTAATCGGCATACTGTTCCTGGAGTTGCTTCAAGGCCCTGGTTATCTCATCCTTCGATACCTCTATCTTCCTTCCTTTAACCTTGATTCCTTCGTATTTACCCAGTTTTACCTCGGGTTTAGTCACTAGATCAATCCTTAAGATCAAGGGCTTATCCGGAGAAAACTGAAGGATCTCCACCACGGGCTCGGTGATAGGAGAAAGATTCTGTTGGTTCACTACCTCTCGATAAACCTCTGGATAGAGCTTTTTGATTGCTTCTTCCTGCAGGATCCCTTGACCGAACCGGTGCTCAAAGATTTTCCTGGGGACTTTCCCTTTTCTGAATCCCGGAACCTTCACTTCTCTGACTAGTCTATGGAAAGCCCTTGAGAGTTCCTCCTCCACTCTTTCCTTTGGTACTTCAACTTTGAAGCTAAGCTCTGCCCCTTCTTTTTTCTCTACCGCTATTTGCATGGCTGCCGGTCTTTATTGCTGGTGCGAGAGGGGGGACTCGAACCCCCATGAGTTTCCTCACTAGATCCTAAGTCTAGCGCGTCTGCCGATTCCGCCACCCTCGCAATCTAATATATTAAAAAGAGTTTACGTTCTCGCCCCCTAGGGAATACCAACCCCTAGTTTTTTTGAAACACCACTCGACCATCGGACAACTCTTGAGAATCTTCTGGTCTAACTGGGCACTTCGCCAGATTCGCTTGTTTCAATTGTAACACATTTTAAAAATAATTACAATTCCAGGTAGGTTTCTCACTTGAAAGGAAGCATCTTGGCTATTTTAGTGGCCAATTATAGAGCCTCGTTGATCAGGGTCTTAAATACCCTTTTGCCAAATATAAATAAGCTGAGACTTAGACATAAGTATTCTGGGAAAAGTCCTTTGGGAGTGAGAAAATATTATGGGAAAAGAATGTCTCGGGACTGGGCCCCTTCCGTCGCTGCATATCAGCTTTGCATTATTTCTGCTTGCCTTCTCGTCTCGGGAAAGACGTGAAACTCGTCGCTGCCTTACGGCACCTTGCGGTCCGCTCCTCAGACAACCCGTCTTTCTCTTTCCTTAACTCGAAGACTCATTACGGTAGCTGATATAAGGCTTCTTTTGGGAAAGTCCCTCGATACGCGTATAAATCTCCTGAAAATCAACACTTTCCTGAGACTATCAAGTGAGGCCTTACCCTCAGTCGCAATTACACAATTTCTAAAGAAAATCTGGGGGAGCGGGAAACGGGATTTGAACCCGCGACCCTCACCTTGGCAAGGTGATGCTCT
>JBHIEA010000239.1:0-3043 GCA_046760365.1 bacterium | reverse complement strand
GCCTTCATTAATGACCTGGTAAGAGTTTTGTTTGAGGCAAGATGAAGGTAGGTAAAGATTATCTGTCCCTCCTTTAATAAGTCACATTCCTTCCTTAAAGGTTCTTTTACCTTGACGATCATCTCTGCCCGGGTAAATACTTCTTCATGGGAGGGCAGGATCTCGGCTCCCGCCTTAGTAATTTCCTGATTAGTAATGCCGCTACCTATGCCAGCATCTTCTTCAACCACCACCTGATGTCCATCTTTTCTGAGTGCTTCTATCCCGCTTGGGGTAATAGCAATCCTGTATTCATTGTCTTTGATTTCCTTTGGTACGCCTATAATCATTTTTCTCACTTAATCGGGCAAAGATAGCATTTAGCTAACGTTTAAGGGTTACTATCTCTGCTCCACACTCGGGGCCCGATCCCCCTTCGTTCTCATTATCTCCACCAGAAGTTCATCTATGGAGACTACTTGAACGATCACCTTTTGACTCGCCAAATCTTCCTGCAATCTCTGAGTATCCACTTTTAATGAGGTCAATGAGCTTTGCATCTCTGGGCTGTTTTAACCCACAGTGCTGGGAAAGAATTTCCTCTAGAGACCCGGCTACTCTACCTTGGCCTTGGTTGATTTTGATAGCCGCAGCGATACCCATCGAGTAAATTTGGGGCACAAATCCGGCTGACCATATAAACTTTGCTCCCCAGATAAGGCGCTCCTGGGGTGCGAGCTTGTCTAAACTACCTCGCGTACCCCTGGAGATGGAATCCCCAAATAGAGGAGAGATGATTCTTCTCAAAACCTCGAAAGAATAGTTTTTAAGATCATTCCTGTCCAGAGTTCCTTTGAATCTGCTTAAGAGGGCCTCTATCATCTCTTTATTTACCATTTTCTCGGCTAGTCTTAGGATCTGTTCTTCCAGTTGGTAGTAGTAAGTATGTCCCTTCAGATAACCAAGCAAGGCAAGAAAGGTATGACAGCCATTATGGATAAGCATTTTCCTCTCTTTTAAAGCTTCGAACTCGCCATCTTCCTTTACCTGAAAAGCAGGGCTGACTACTGTGGATTCAGCCACTAGACTTCTCCTTACCGGGATTCCATAAAAAGGCTCTGCTACTATCCCCCAGCTAAAATCTGTACCCACTGGCTCGAAGTCACCCCAAGGCTTGACTTTGTCCTCGTAACGACACATCCGTCCGGCTATAGGCTCGCTGATTTTCACCCAGGAGGGTAGATTCACCACATTCTTCTGTAGAAAACCCTTGAATTTAGCAGGTACATCCCGACCATTCTCACAACAGAGAATATAAAGCTCCTCCTTCCTCTCTGGATGTTTTTCTATTCCCTTAGCCACAATGGATGCCACTTCCTTAAGATTGGAAAGTCCAACTGCGGTAAAGATCAGACTCACTTGGCCGATCTTTTTGACTACCTTTTCTCTTTCTCTATTATCATCGAGATTCAAACCTTCGACGCCTCTAACCGGCACGACTTCTATTGCTGGTGTGGTGAGGTTAATCCTGTACTCGCCCTTTTTACCAAGATGGGCTATGAACTCTCCCTTAGGTTCCCGATCGGCGAAGGTCAAGCTGTAACCGTTATGTAGCTCGGGTCCCAGAAAACCCAGTCCCAGGGCACCAGCTCCAAAAACCAAGATTCCCTTTTTTTCCATTGCTCTAATTTATTCTTTTTCGTCGGGGTCTTAAAGCTTTCTCCACTATCTTCAGGGCACAATATTCCCCGCACATGGTACAGACATCGGAAAGTCGAGGTTTACTCTCCTTGCGCATCTTCCTGGCCACCTCTGGATCAAGGGCTAGCTTTATCTGTTTTTCCCAGTCCCTTTTCCTTCTTAAAGTGGCTATCTGATTGTCCCACTCTATAGCTCCCTTTACTCCCTTGGCAATATCTCCTACATGGGCAGCAATCCTGGTAGCTATAACTCCCTCTCTAACGTCCTCTAAAGTGGGAAGTCTCAAATGTTCACCAGGGGTGACATAACATAAAAAATCTGCTCCGCTGCTTGCCGCATAGGCTCCCCCAATAGCTGAGGTGATATGGTCGTATCCAGGAGCAACATCGGTGACCACCGGACCCAGAACGTAAAAGGGCGCATTATGGCAGAGCTTTTTTTCCAGAAGAACATTGGCATTCACCTCGGAAAATGGGATATGCCCGGGTCCTTCAATCATTATCTGTACCTCAGCCTCCCAGGCTCTTTTAGCCAGCTCACCCAGAAGAATCAATTCCTGAATTTGAGCTCTGTCAGTAGAGTCAGCCAGACAGCCGGGACGAAGGCCATCTCCTAAGCTTAAAGTAAGATCGTATCTTTTAGCAATCTCCAGCAGACGATCATATTGCTCATAGAGAGGATTTTCTTTATCATTGGCTACCATCCAGGTAGTGAGAAAGGCTCCTCCTCGACTCACGATATCAGTAATCCTGCCCTCCCCTTTAAGCCGCTCCAGAGTCTCTCTGGTGAGACCGCAGTGTACAGTGACAAAGTCAATTCCATCCTCAGCCTGTCGCTCTATTACCTGGAATATCTTGTCAGGCTTCATCTTAACCAGAGCTCCGGTTTCTGCTATGGTTTCCACCGCCGCCTGATAAACCGGAACTGTACCTAAAGGTAGACGACAGGATTTTAAGATAACCCGGCGTATCATATCCAGATCTCCTCCGGTACTAAGGTCCATAACTGTATCTGTACCCGCCTCCTGGGCTACCTTCAACTTCTTTAGCTCAAAATCCAAATCTACATAATCGGTGGAGGTACCTATGTTGGTGTTTACTTTGGTCTTTGTTCCTTTACCTATGGCTTTTGGCTGAGGCAAGTTACGCTTTATATTTTTGGGGACTATTACCTCACCCTTTGCCATCCTGTCTCTGATAAGCTCAGGATCCAGTCCTTCCTCTTTGGCTGCCAGTCTCATCTCGCGGGTAATTTTTTCTTTTTTGGCTTGGCTTAATTGGGTCATTTAATTTTAAACTCCTTTATTTTCAATTTTCCTTCCCCATTCATCAGCTTTTAACAAAGCCTCCTGAACCATACTCTC
>JBHIEA010000238.1:0-3067 GCA_046760365.1 bacterium | reverse complement strand
GACACAAGCATTTTTGCTCTTTGAGTTGTAACTTATTAAATAACAGTTACTTACGCCCATTTTTTGTATCATTAACTGTCAAACCCAAGTCAAAGATAAAATTATAGCTTATAAAAGATAAAATTATAGTAACTCAAATTCAAAATTATAGTTGATTCTTGTAATGAATTACTTTTACTACCTTCCCCTTATACCATAACCGAACTTCAACACGCTCTCCATCAGGTATTACATGCAATTCAACTTCTGTCCCTTGAGGCAAGAAAGAAGAAACAGGAATCTTATTGTTATTCCAAACAACCTGATTATAACCATTCACTTTCCTATTCTCATGTAAGCAAAAAATGTCCTTAATTGATGTGTACCCTTCAGGTAAGCGAAATTCCTTAAAACAACTTCTCCCTTCTTTGATAGCCTTTTGAAATCTAATCCCAGGTATCTCTCCTGTGGTGCTGTGAACCTGCTCTTCGTTATATCTATTAAGCTCCTGTTGTAAAATAATTCGGGCTTGCTCAATATTTGTAACATGCTCACGGGCACATCTACGAATAATCCTATCTTGCATCCAACGATACGGTCTTTCTATTTTGCCTTTTCCTTGAGCTTTTAAGGCGTGCATAACTCGCATACCACATTTATGAACTACCTTTTCCCATTGTGTGAGAACATCATCTGTCCCTTTCACTTGCCGGTGCCAAATACTATCTTGATGACAGACAAAACGAAAAATTGAATGGCTATCCACATAATAACTTAATCCTACGCCCCATTTTAAGACTACATATTCTACTGCTTGGATGTGAGCCCAGGTTGTCTCCCGCTCAACAAAATCCCCATACAGAAGATAACGACTATAATCTTCTAATGTCGTTATTAATGCCCACCTTTCTTCTACATAAGGAGACCATTTATGATGGGATGAATCGTGCTGTAAAATCATACCAGCCGCTTCGGTCACTACTTCTCGTGGAGCTTCTTTCTCCTTCTGGCGCTTGGGTATATAAAATCCCCATTCTTTTGCTCTATTACGCACAGTCTGAGCAGAAATTTCATACCCAAGGTGTTTCACAACACTATCCCTGATAAATGCATAATTGTAATCGTGAATACTCGTTTGCCTGTCTCCAATCAATTTTCTGTCTATCTCTAACTCCTCCCGAATTGCTTTGTCTGCTTCCTCCGGTAAACGATGTTGAGGTTTGTTTCGACGATAAGCGATAGTAAACCTTTCAGGCGACTTCCGATATTCTCTCAAAATCTGGTAAAATCTGCCTTCCGAACATCCTAACTGTTGCAACACCTGCTGTAGAGTGATTGTTTTTTTGAGATACAGGTCTAAGAGTAGTTTTACCTGATCGTCTGTAAACTTTTTATGAATCTGCTCTGCCATTTTTCCTCCTTCCCTGACTATTTTGAGCCAGAAGAAGGAGTATATTAGACTTCTTTGCATTTTTGTAATTCTATCCATTTTCATCTTTGAGCTCAGGAACTATAATTTTATCTTTTGCAAACTGTAATTTTATCTTTTACCTAACAGATAACTATTTTTCAGGGGTTTACCCAAAATTTTGTATAAAAGTGCTGTAATTTGTTTGTAGATAAGGAAAAAGTTAAAGAAAAAAGTTGAAAATAGCTCCTCCCAGGTTTATAATTTGGATGTGTGAAAAAAAACACGAAAGGAGGAGCTATTATGGGCTGGCACTATGATAGCAGGCTCTCGGGAAAATTGCAAGAAGAAATTAAAAAATTTTCTCGCAGAGTCACAAAAGGCTTTAATAAGCCTCAAAGAAAATGGATTGGCGAGATGACATACGGTATACTCAAATCTAAGGATGTTAAACTCACAAATATTGGAAGAGCCATAAGAGATGATATAGACCTTAAGTATACAGTTAAGCGGTTATCCAGAAATCTCACAAAAGAGGATGTCTCGGATGAGATTATTGACTCATATCTCCCTTTGGCTTGTAAGAAAGTAAAGGAGAATACTATACTCTCTTTAGATTTGAGCGATATATCTAAGGAAGAAGCGGAGAAGATGGACAAATTATGCAAGCCATGGAATGGCAGTGAAGGGAGGGTCAGTGATAAAGGGTATTGGCTGTGCAAGGTAGTAGCCAAGAATCTAAAGGAAGAGGAGACAATTCCCTTGTATAACAAATTATTTTCAACAGAAGCGGATGAGTTTGAGAGCAAAAACAAAGAAATGTTTAAAGCCATTGATGTAATAACTCAATGGACGAAAGGTAAGGGCATATGGGTAGTTGACAGAGGAGGAGACAGGAGGCGGATATACGATGGTCTTTTAAAGAGGGAGCTAAGATTCGTGGTGAGGCTTATTGCTAAACAGAGGCATCTTGAGACCTCCGATGGCAAAAGAGACTATCCAATAAACATAGTCAGCAAGATGAAGTTACGTTCGAGAGCAAGGCTTGAGGGCAAGGAAGACAAAAGAACAAAGACCTACAATGTCAAGTTTGGATACAAGAGAGTTTTCCTGCCTAATGGGAAAGTAGAGCTTACGATGGTTGTGGTAAAGGGATTTGGTAAAGAGCCAATGATACTTTTGACCAATGTTGAGGTCAGAAATAAGTACGAAGCACTACAGGTAATAAAGTATTACATATCGAGATGGGTAATAGAAGAGTCGTTTCGGTTCATAAAGCAGAGTTATTGTATAGAGGACATACGATTGCGAAGATACAACGGACTCAAGAATATGTTGGCTATTATAGTTTTAGTATATGGATTTTTAAGTCTTCATCTACTTTTGCGGCTTAGTTCAAGGGTTTTAACGATGTATATTTATGAAAGGTCGAAGCGGTTATATGGGATAAGAGATTTTTCGTTTTATGCACTTGCGGATGGGATATTTTATCTTCTTGCATATTATAGGGATAAATTCAAGGTATTTAAGGAAGTAGAAAAAAGTAAGAGACCCCAAGAGCTACTATTGTTCAATATTTCGGAAGATTTGGAGGAAAAAAATGGGTAAACTCCAGTTTTTTCTTGCAGGGGTTTACCCAAAATTTTGTATAAAAGTGCTGTAATTTGTTTGTAGATAAGG